>NZ_JANPLS010000328.1:0-2496 GCF_031422475.1 Chamaesiphon sp. VAR_48_metabat_403 | reverse complement strand
GGTGAGTTACTTAATTTCCAAGCCTTTTGGGTAGATTGGCAAGATTACATCTCTGAAATTGGATTCCTCGCCCAAAACACACAATATAAATGTGGTGGTAATCCCGTACCGAGTAATTGGCCGACTTTCAAAATTAGATCGCGTCGTTTATCTAGTCCCCTCAGACCACTACTAGCTTTTGGTGACATTTCTGTCCACATGAAAGATCCGGCAGAGGTGACGACAACTACACGCGGAGATCGCTTACGAGAACATTTGCGAACGTTGGGAATCGATCGACAAATACTCTATCACCGTCTTCGTAATACTACGGGCTTACTCAGTAATGCGATTCATAATGCTGCTTTGCGTTGCAATGAGGAATTAGACTGGCAACCAATCTTATTCTTTGCTCAGGGAGTCGTGTATTTAGCCCCTATGGATGCAGAGATTCCCGATCGAGATACACTTAAACATGCTTTGTGGGATGGAATTGGGCAATTACTACGTGACAAAATGCTAGGCGGGGAAATCGGGTTTAAACGCGATGGTAAAGGGGTAAAAGTTTCCCCCCAGACTCGCGAATTATTTACCCCTGCTGAGTTGATTCGGGGATTACCAATGGTAATCGCGGCAAATGTCAAGAATGAGAAAATTACCGCGACACCAAAACGGCTGGATAGTTTAGAGCTAGACGAACAAGAACGATCGGCACTCGAACATGGTGCTGACTTGCGAAGCGATCGTGTCGCCGAACTGATTTCGTTACTCCAACGCGAATTTTTTAGTGCAGTTTCTGAATTTACACCTTGGATTTTGCAGTGGCTCAAGATCGATAATGCCATTTCGATCGAGCAAACACAAATCCAAAAAGGGGGCGTGAACTATGGTTGGTATCATGCCTCTGCAAAATACATTGTTTCTAATAGAACGATCGATCTCGAACAATTGACAGTACAACTGCAAATTTTAGTAAATGATTTAGCTGACTGGGCGGAAGAAAAACAACTTTTGCCAAAAACTAACAACCCAACTTGTGAGGCATTTTTGAATTATGTCGAACAGTATTTAGAAGTGGCTGGCTGGGATACATTATCAGGTACATTTCAGCATGAATTAGAGCAATATACGATCGCTAAAACTAAGGCAGCTAAACAACCTATTTGCTCATTGAGTTCTGGAGAATTCTTATCTGAAGATCAGATGGATTCAGTGGTTTTATTTAAACCGCAGCAATATAGTAATAAAAATGCGCTCGGCGGCAGACAAATAAAACGTGGGATCTCTAAAATATGGTCATTAGAAATGCTGCTGCGTCAAGTACTTTGGGCGGCTCCTTCTGGCAAACTTGAAGACCAACAGCCGATATTTCTCTACATTTTCCCAGCATTTGTTTACTCTCCCCAAATGGCAAAAGCAGTGCGAGTATTAGTAGACAATCTAAAACGGGTTAATTTTTGGGAAGTTCATAAATTTTGGTTGCAGAATGAGCTAGATACCCAATCGTTACGAAATTTTAAGTGGATTACCGACGCACCAGAATTAGGACGTTTCAGTGATGTTAATTATGGTAGGGGTAAGATCGATATTCCCTTTATGGCAATTAGTTATACAACTACTCGCGGAAAAACATTAACTGATGCTTGGGTGGAGCCAGCTTTTCTATCTTTACTATTACCAATACTGCTCGGTGTCAAAGTTGTGGCAACGGCGAGTCAAATTCCCATCTATAACAGCGATAGCGAATTTAGAGAATCCGTAAAATTAGATGGGGTTGCCAACTTCTGGAGTGTTTTAGGATTGCCAACAGCTATGCACTTAGAAGAATTTCATCAAGGGCGGATTCAGAAGCTAGACGAGCTGCTTCAGCGATTACTAATTGCCTATAGTGTTCATTTGGATGCTAAAGCAGCTAAACCAGATCCGCGCTGGCAAGCTCTATCTAATACAGTAAGGGAGATGATGACTGATGTTCTTAATATTTTCGCTTTGGCGGATTCCTGGTTGCGAGCAGCTAAACGCGCTCCCTCCGCCACAGAGGTTTCGCGCTACTGGTACTATGCCAAAATCTGGTCACAAGGAGATATTTACATGATCGAAAAGCTTAGTTTAATTCAACGCATTGTTACAGAATATCGTCAGTTTTATCAAGTTCGTTCGTCTGAATCAAGTCATACAATTTTATTGCCACTTTCTAAGGCACTCGAAATCATTCTATCTGTCCCCGATAATTTATCCGATGAAGACTTGATTCTTGAAGGGGCAGGACAATTAAACGATGCACTGGAGCGACGCAAGATATACGAAAGACCAATCAGAATGGACAAGTCAATTGACATTGCAGTCCGTAAAGCAAAAGAGCTAGAAGAAATTCATGCTTTTATGTCTACTTGTGTGAATGATTTATTCAAAGGACTTTACAAAGGAGATCGTGCATTACTTCAAGAAAACCGTAACCGCATCAAATCCGGAGCGGAATTTGCCTATAGATTAATTGATGGAAAAAAAGATACTAAT
>NZ_JANPLS010000327.1:0-6507 GCF_031422475.1 Chamaesiphon sp. VAR_48_metabat_403 | reverse complement strand
GCTGTTGAAGGAATTAATAATAAACTCAAGCTGATAAAAAGGAGAGGATATGGATTTAGGAATTTTGATAATTTTCAGATTAGAAGCATGTTATCCTGGCATTTTAATATTTAAACCTGCATAGCAGGTTCGGTAGAACCGATAGTCTTAACCATCGATTGGACTGAGGAGAAAAATCTTCCTGGCAGTTTTTCATCGTACAAAGGGCTAGTTTTGAGTTCCAGCCAACAAGCTTTAAGTTCATCATCAGGCAGATTGCCTTGTTGCAGCCATGTCTTGAAATTAGGGTGTTGGGATAGTCGATCGAGTAATTCATCTGTCAACGAGGAACTCGTTAGAAAAAAATGCCAAAGTTGTTTGCGAACATCTTCACTAGATTCAGCTAGAGTTATAAACGTATTCTTTTTTATTTTTGCTTTAACTTTTGCATCCTTGTCTTTGTTTTCATCTAGCTCGACTTGAATCTTTTCATTTAAGAGATTTTGGAGTAGAACTTGCTCTTCTGCACTGAAGTTTTTAATGCTTTTTCCAATAATCTTCTTTTTGACTCCAGCAACTAAACGGCAACGGATAGTGATGATGCTCATAATCTCCTCACTTGACTTTCGGTAGGACAATTACAGGGTCTAAACTTCTATTTCATTCCCGCCAGATTTCCTTTCGATAACTTGATGCCCATCATCTCCTCAATTAATAGTGATAAATCTCCCATTCGCGAATCTAGAAAAGCATCGAAATCATCACTCCACAATGTTTTCGGCTCGATATAGTGCGATCGCAGAATCTCATTCAATCGCTGTTTAGAAATACCCTGCTCATCTACCAATCGCGCTAGATATACCGATGGTGGTTGAGAACCGATAAACCGATTTGTATCTTTTTTGAGTGGAGTTCGATTTAGCAAGCAATTGTACCGAGTTGCTGGAATCCCCTGTTGCTTGCACCAAGCTTCGGGAAATACATGATGCGACTCAATCTCACCATCGAATGCTTTGACATCTCGGATGATTTCTCCTGAGAGAAAGTCAATTGCGCCTTGCTTGCGGAGTAGAGCATTGAGAGTTTTATAAATTGCACCCTGTCTTCGAGTTACTTGTAATAATCTTGCTCGATTGAAGTGGACTGAATGGATATTGCTAGGAATAGCCCCACCTGCTAACCATCGGGGAATTTCGGTCGTATCGTTAGCAGTTCGCTTGTTCTGCCAATTATTATAAACCTCTCCTAGTGAACATAACCACCACCAGCGTTCTAACTGAGTACGCCCCAGATCGTTAGGCAATCCGACAATTGCCAGTACTGATGCCAAAGCGAGTAACTGACTGGGATAAGCAATGTCTTCTGGATGGACGAATCCCAATCCATGCAAGAATTTTGCGGCTCGATCGAAACCAGCCAATGTTATTGGGGCAAATTGCTCGTAGTCCGCTAATTCTAGATCGAGAATATTCTGCCGACCGCAGCCTACTGTAGGGATTTGAGCGATAAATGGATGCTCTTTCACAACTCGCTCTCGGTGGTGATAAGTAGCTACCAGTGTCACCGCCGATAACCAATCAGTATTCCGCACTCCTTGAAGTACTCCAAATCTGGATAACTGCTGACTGACAGCAGCAAAATGATCGCGCAGTGAGAAGTCTTCTGCGGCAAAGCAGGCAGTTACAAGGTCAAAGAAGGTCATGGGAGTAGGCATTTCGTGCATATCTTCAAAGATCTGACAAACGGCTACTTTAGACAGTTCTGGACGCAATTGAATAATGGGAAGTTGGTAGTGCTCGAATCGCTTGACAATTTCTAATTCAAATTGTCGAGCGAGTGCTAATTTATCTTGTTCGTAGTTCCAGTATTTCTGAAATCCTTCCCGCCATTGGGCATAGTTGAAGATGGCAGAGACAGGGAATAGTAATTGCTCATACTCTTTTTCAGCGGTGCTGCAATCAATCTTGCGGTGTTTAGTTTTCTGAGTTTGCGATCGCGGCAATGAGATGATGGCATCGACTCGATCAATCTCTGGATTGAGGGCGGCAGAAATATCGATATAGTACCAACGCTCTTGAACCTTATGCGTCTGGCGATCTCGAATTTGGACAGCATTACCAGAACGCAAACACATGTAAGCACTAGTAAGCCTTTGTTGTCCGTCAAGGATCAGACTGTCTGGGATAGGTTCTTTGGTGATTTGCACACCTTCGAGTAGTCGTGGTTTGAAACTGAAGCTGCTGTTACTGTTGACTTTGATAGTGAGAATTGCACCAATCGGAAAGGATTGAGACATGCTGGCAATCAGTTTAACGATTTGTTCGTTACACCAGGTGAAACTTCGCTGAAGATCTGGCAGTTGAGCTTTTCCAGTGTGGATCTGTTCGAGCAAGTCGCCGAGAGATTCTTTCGTGTTATCGAACATACCGATTGAGTTCATAGCTACTATTTTGTCACAAACTCTTCTTAGCATAATTCCTGTCGTAGATCGAGACGTACTTAGAGACTTAACTGGGATCGTTCCGATCCTTTTTTGTAAAGATTAGACCGATCGACCTCTACAAATTAACTGCTGTAATTCTAGGGGTAGTCGATCGAAGTGTTCTAGATACAAATTTGAGAGTGCGAGATAGCGTCGATGGTATTTGGTTGGCGATCGATAGTTTTCATCAGTCTTGAACCACCGCTTGACATTTCCCAATGAACAGTGGCACAAAGCGGCAATCTGAGATCGATCGACATCCCATTTAGCTTCAAATTGGCGGGGAGTCATTTCTAACTGACAGTGAGCGAGTTGCTCGATTAAGTCGATTTCTCGTTGCCCTAATCTACGGGGAATATTCAGTGGCATTGCTTTTGCTGCCATCCCTCTAAATCTGATTCCCAGGCGGTATCGGCGATACAGAACTGCCGACTATAACTCGATCGATCTAGCAAGACTAAATATTTCCAGTTCCAGCCGTGCTGGGAGGGCGCATAGAAGCTACCAACTATCGTTCCGGTGTCTGTTTCATCTGAATCTTCTGGCAATGGTTTCCAGCGCACATAGGCTCCAGGGCTGAAGCAATTAGAAGGTAATCGATTGACGAATTCGAGTGTCGGCGGTAATCTCGACAGTTCGATCGCGATCGTGTCAACTGATTCACCATATTCTTGGCAATGATTCCAGAACTCCGCTAGGTTTTGGGCTTGTAAGTTATGGCTTAATTGCTGAATCAGGAGAATAGTCAATTGTTCGCTATCGGCTTCTGAAAAGTGTTGAGGAGACAAATTGATAATTGCTTGGTGGAGTTGTCGCCAAGCTGATTGAGACATCTGCTGAAAATGCCCTGATTCTGATGTTGTCATGGTTTCAGATGGGTTGCAGGATTGGTACCAGTAGTTTTATGCTGCTGGTATCGGGGTATTTTTATGCGCTGAGACTATCGATTTCCTGCGCGATCGTGTCATCATAAGACTTTGACCTCGCAAGGGGTTGACGTTTGCTATTGCGATTCTTCCTGGTAGTCGATTCGCGGGTTAATTCTACTCATTCTAATGGTGTTGGTTGCAACCGTCAACCTGTTGCGTTATTTTGCAATGGATAAAGTTGGTATGGATATGAAACAACTGCGCCTCAGAGCCAAGCTCCGCACGGTGGATGTGGCGAGTCGAGTGGGTGTGGGCGAGTCTTCGGTACGAAATTGGGAAAAAGGGCGGACGATACCGAAGTTAACGATCGATAAGGTGGCAGTTTTATGTGAGTTGTATCAATGCTCGATCGCGGAGTTGGCTCAAGCCGCTCAGGAGTCAATTTTGCAAGCAGATGTCAAACTCGATTTGGGCGAGATTTCAGATAATCCAGCGGTTGAATAGCACGACGAACATCGACGCATTGGATCGATAACCCGATCGCACGCGTAGCGTCTGCCATTTCAATCGCCTACAGAAAGGTAGGCAATTGAAATGGCAGTTGCATTTTCTAATGCGCCCATATAAAGTATTTATGTATTAGTAAATCGTGTTTATTACAATCTCCAACGTATGAAATTAGCAGATTTATCCGAAGCGACACGTCAAAAGATTGCGAACTATTTGGAGTGTGGATGGTAATTCGGTAACGATATTTTTGACGAATACGACTTTCGGGAGCGATTGTTCTGAGATCGGTTTTCTAGCTGTTTGCGATAAGGTCGTAGGAGAAGATTTTTGGTTGACGATCATCTACTCCCTTCCCGCCAGAAGAATATAGATAATACTTCCGCCCCATTACTGTTAGAGATCTTTTTCTTAACCGCAGAGGCGCAGAGAGCGCAGAGGGCATAAAGAAAAAGCTAATCTATAGTCTTTGAGCGGGAAGGGAGTATCATGAGCGGTTCGTCATTGAGCCAGATCCATTGTTTGATGTCACTTTCGACAATTCTCATTAGACATAATCAATCCCGATCATTTATGGCTTACAAGAACAATATTTGATATCGGAAAGTATGGAAGATCTTAATGGTTCGAGCCGACGATATAAAGGCGATAGTATTTGGCTACATGATTTGCCAGAAAACTTGGATGATATTGCTCATCTCAAGGGATTAATTCTACATCATGCCGATCGGTTGAGAGAATTACCAAAAAATATTGGTATTCTCACCAATTTGACTAATTTACTTATGTGTGGTTCCCGCCTAACTAACTTAGAAAACATTGGTAATCTCACCAAATTAACCTCTTTAGACCTTTATGATAATCGTAGCCTACTGAGCCTGCCAGAAAGTATTGGCAATCTCACTAACTTAACTTACCTATGTTCAAGG
The DNA here is from genome assembly GCF_031422475.1 of Chamaesiphon sp. VAR_48_metabat_403. Classification (NCBI taxonomy): domain Bacteria; kingdom Bacillati; phylum Cyanobacteriota; class Cyanophyceae; order Gomontiellales; family Chamaesiphonaceae; genus Chamaesiphon; species Chamaesiphon sp. VAR_48_metabat_403. The sequence goes on along the minus strand of NZ_JANPLS010000327.1, from coordinate 1,741 downwards.
CAAGGCAAATTAACTACTTTGCCAGAAAGTATTGGTAGTCTCGTAAATTTAACTCATCTAGCTCTGAGGAGTAACAAGATAACTAATTTGCCGGAAAGCATTAGTAATCTCGTAAATTTAACTCATCTAGATTTAAGTTCTAATCAGCTAGATAGTTTGCCAGAAAGCATCCTCAGCCTGACTAATTTAATCGAGCTAGATCTAAGCAATAATCCCTTGACAGATTTATCAGTTTTGCAAAAACTACCAAGTTTAAAAGAAGTTAGATTTTTAGGTGTTAATTTACCTCGTCGATATTGGGAGAAGCTTAGTGATTGGCGACCAGAATGGTTGTTGGATGAGGAGAACGCGGATGTCAGATGTGTACTAGTCGCACAAGTAAGGCATCAAAGCATTTGCGATCGATTAGAAGCGACCTTACTTGATAGTTGATGAGAATACACCCTCTTAGAAATTGATGGAGTATAAAAAATTTCCAATCGATAATTCTCACTACGAATAATTAATCCATACTACTGTCGATCGAATCAGATTTAACTGTGGCGAGAGCAAGTAGCCGATCGAACAAAGGATCGCCGAAGGCTAGTAAGCGGATAGAAGAAGATCTCTCTTCAAACACTTCGGGATGAAAAGTAATTAAATAGAGCTTATTGCTTAAAACAAGTTGCCAACATCGATCGCCTTGGGAGATGAACTCAACTCCTTGTGATTCGAGCATTACAGAAGAAGTGAACAGAGTCTCAATGCGATCGTTAGTTAGGGTTGTAGGAGCAAAAGGGCGACTGGTTTCGGCTAAATCGGCGCGAACATCAGCTTCGAGCATTTCGTCGAGTGCAGGGCGGAGTGGCGGGGTATCGAGGATCTGTTCAAATTCGGATAATAGTACATCTTCTTCTTCAGGATCGGCACTCATGACGGCGCGTTCTATGAAGGTGGGGACTTGGGCGAGAATTGGTTGGAGGTTGCCCACGACGGTGGCAAAGGCATCGATGCGTTCGCGGAGACGGCGGTAGACTTTGGCTTCAACGGTGCCATCGTAGTAGAAATTGTGGATGCGGACGGTAGGATAACGCTGTCCGATCCGATCGATCCGCCCAATCCGTTGTTCTACCCGCATGGGATTCCAGGGGAGATCGTAGTTAATTAAGACACCACAAGTTTGGAGGTTTAAGCCTTCACTGGCAGATTCTGTGCAGAGGAGAATATCAATTTTGCCATCGCGAAATAGACTTTTGATCTTCTCTTTAGGGACGATTTTCCATTGACTATCCTGATAAAGTTCTCCCCCTCGCCCAGAATAACAGGCTACTCCCGTCGTGCCAAAGCTGGCTTGGAGGAAGTCTCGGAGATAGTCCATTGTGTCTGTGTATTGAGTAAACACGATCGCACTATCTCGCGCTTGCAATTCGCACCTAAGTACTTTTAAAAATTGGGCGCATTTAGTATCTTCCCCTGTACGATCGAATTGTCGGAGTAAATCTTGCAAATATTCGATTTCTTGGGGATGGACGGATTCGGCTAGTGCTGCCAAACTATCGATCGCACTATCATCTAAATCGTCTAGTTCTAATAGATCGTCTACGCTGAGACTAGTTGGTTTTCCGGCGAGGAGATCGTTGAGACGGCGGGTGAGGGATTGTTGAATCGCATAAAAAGAACTAGTTAAACGTTTGCGATATAGAGTCATCAGAAAGCCCAAGGCTTTACGATTTTGCTTTTGGGCGAGACGGTAAAAGTCGCG
>NZ_JANPLS010000326.1:0-3209 GCF_031422475.1 Chamaesiphon sp. VAR_48_metabat_403 | reverse complement strand
CTGGTGTCGCCGTCTTAATGTTGATTACGAACGTTTACCTGCTTCATCAGAGGCTTTCATCCACATTGCTATGATCCGACTTATGCTACGGAGACTTGCTTGAATATTTTATACTCTCCGTATTTCCAAACATCCTCTTAGGTTTTAGGTTTTAGGTTTTAGGTTTTAGTTTCTCCTCCCCGTCCCCCAGTCTCCCAGTCCCCCAGTCCCCCAGTCACCCCGTCCCCCCCTCCCCGCTCTAAACCCCAAATTTCTGGGCATAATAAGTCGAAAGAATGCGGACTCGATGCGGATGTCACAAGAACGGATTTATTGGTTGGCTTGGTCGAAAGTTAATGGTGTCGGGCCGATTTTGGTCGATCGACTGTACCAGCAATTTGGTAGCCTTGAAGCGGCATGGCACGCGCCTGACGAAAAAATACTTCAGATCGAGGGTGTCGGCGTGCTATCGGGTGCCAAAATTTTGGCCGCTCGTGCCGCAATCGATCCCGTCAAATTGCTCGCAGAACAGGCGATCGCCAACCCTAACTGGTGGGCGCGTAGCGATGCCGATTATCCCAGGCTCCTAGCTGAAATTCCCTCGGCTCCAGGCATTTTATATTACCGAGGGCAAGTCACCACAATTCAACAATCGGGAGATTTAACGATCGGCATCGTCGGTACTCGCGAGCCTTCAAAATATGGCATTAAGTGGGCGCGGGAAATTAGTACCTGCTTGGCAAAAAACGGGTTTACGATCGTCTCAGGTATGGCTCTGGGTGTGGATACAGAGGCGCATAGAGCCTGCTTGGAAGCTGGCGGAAAAACGATCGCCGTCGTCGGTACTGGTGTAGATGTGGTCTATCCACCGAGCAACCGTCAGCTTGCAGCAGATATTCAGCAGCATGGTTTAATTGTCAGCGAATATCCAGCGGGAACGCAACCAAATCGACCTCACTTTCCCGCTCGCAATCGCATTATTGCCGGATTGAGTCGCGTGACGATCGTCATTGAGGCTCCAGTTAAGTCGGGTGCGCTGATTACTGCTTATCAAGCCAATGACTTCAACCGCGATGTATACATCCTTCCTGGCGCAATCGATAACCCTAACGCGCTTGGCTGTCTGGGGCTACTCAGTCGCGGCGCACAGCCGATTCTGGGCTTGAAACACCTACTCGAATTACTCTCATCGATCCCTCAACTCGATTCCCAGCAACTCCAATTACCGTTAATGCCACAGCCCGATTTTGCTCCAGCCACACCGAAAGTTCAGGCTCCTGCGATTGAATTAGATCCCGATCTTCACCAAATCTGGCTGCTGGTGAGCGACGATCCGATCGACTTTGACGATCTGGTTTCTAAATCTCAGTTACCAGTAGCAACTGTTTCGAGTCGGTTGTTGCAATTAGAATTATTAGGTTCGATCGTGCAATTACCAGGAATGAGATATCAACGCTGTTAGTATATCTATTTTAAATCTGCTAGTTTAATACGCGGATCGACAAATTTTAGAAGTAAGTCGGCTAGTAAGTTACCGATAATTAACATCACCGCTCCAATCATCAAGCTACCCATTACTAAATAAAGATCTTTAGCGGTGACTGCTGTTAAAATTAATTTACCTAGTCCCGGCCAGTTAAAGAAAAATTCAGCAATAAAAGCACCACTAAGTAAACTGGCAAATTCAAAACCGAGTAATGTTACTAATGGGTTAATTGCATTTCGTAATGCATGGACGTAAATTACCCGATTTTCAGGCAAACCTTTAGCTCTAGCTGTTTGAATATAGTCCTGACGCAACACATCTAATAACTCACCGCGCGTAATCCGTTGCAGTCCAGCAAATCCGGTAATTGTTAGCGCGATTGTCGGTAGAATCATGTGCCAGAGGATATCAAATAATTGTCCGATCGCCGACATTTCACCATGATCGATACTAGTTCTACCGCCGACTGGCAATAGTGGCGAGCAAATTTGGGCGACAACTAATAACGATAATGAAGTTACAAAACTCGGAAATCCTTGGGCGGTATAACTGAGCACGCGCAAGAATTTATCGATAAATTTGTTTTGATTGACTGCACCGATAATCCCTAAAGGAATGGCGATCGCCCATGTTAAAATAATCGAGGCGATCGCCAGTTCTAGCGTGGCTCTAATCCGTTGCCCGATCAATGTTGTCACGGGTTGGAAGTAGAGCATACTCAAACCTAAATTACCCTGAATTGCCTGCCATAACCATTTTAAATATTGTTGAGAGATGGTTAATAAATCTTTTTTAGGACTCAATCCAAATAGCTGTTCGAGTTCTTCGATGCGTTTTGAGGTAATTTTCGGGTTTTGTTTGAGCGTATCGAGGAAGTTACCTGGCGAGAATTGAATAATGGCAAAGCACAGGATTGAAGCCAAGAATAAAGTCAGGATCGCTTGGAGCGATCGTTTGACGATATACAAGCAGGTTTCGCTAGCAAATATGGCTTGGATTTGCGAGAGAAAATCTCGGTTGGATAAGGAACGAGTCATCGATTAGGGAGTAAGGAGTAGGAAATATGTAGGTTGGGTTGAGGCACGAAACCCAACAGCACCAATTTATTCGGTGATGTTGATTTGATGACGATCTATTTATTTGTCGCTCTTATTGCGCCAATTTTGATATAGCTGTTGAACTTTGGCGAGTAGTGGCTGTGAATTTGGCAAGTCGGAAGATGGTTCCGATTGGATATTGGTTAATAGCTTTGCTTCGGCGACTGCGACATCACCATCGCTATAAATTAAACCGCTAATTGCTTCGATGAGCCGATCGTCGTCGTAAATCGATCGATCTCCTAAATATGCTTGAATCCACTCTTCGCAGTCAGCAGGGGTAATCGATATCGTCCCGGCGAGTAATGCTTCGAGATCGGGATCTGCGGTGACATCCGTACCGATAAGCTGATGCGCTTGGGCGACTTTGGCTAGATATTGACGTTCTTCTGGTTGAATTTTTCCGTCGAGCCAAGCGACACCGATCAGGATTTGCATCAACGATCGTGCCTGAGATTGATTATCCATACGATCTACCATAGTAAGTAATTCTCTTTGTTCTAATTCTATGCCGATTGCTGCTGACATGGCTGCTCGATTTCCCGCCGATACTTTTGCCAATCTCGAACGCGTCGATCGAATGTGGCAAAATTTGCGTCAGGGGCAGATTTTTCCACGAGAAATGGTCGTTTCAAGCGATGAATTTT
>NZ_JANPLS010000325.1:0-32579 GCF_031422475.1 Chamaesiphon sp. VAR_48_metabat_403 | reverse complement strand
GCTGTTGAAGGAATTAATAATAAACTCAAGCTGATAAAAAGGAGAGGATATGGATTTAGGAATTTTGATAATTTTCAGATTAGAAGCATGTTATCCTGGCATTTTAATATTTAAACCTGCATAGCAGGTTCGGTAGAACCGTATTTATCCCTTACTTCTTACTTCTTACTCCCCTATTCCCTAAATGTCCACTCCACTCGATCGATTCTTAGCTGAAATAAATAAACTCGATCGAGAAATCGATTTATCAAGAGCAGCGTTGTATATTGCCCAAATTGAATATCCCAATCTAGATATCGAGTCTTATCTCGACACCCTAGAATTAATGGGTAGCGAAGTCGGGCAGAGATTATCAGAGACTCCGTACCCACTTAAAGTAATTCAGACGATCGGTAAATATTTATATGAAGAACTAAACTTTCATGGCAACGAACGAGACTATTATAATCCGCGTAATAGCTTCCTTAATGATGTCATCGATCGCCGGACGGGAATTCCGATTACATTGGCAGTAGTCTACTTACACATTGCCAAAGCGATCGATTTCCCGATGGTTGGAATTGGAATGCCAGGACATTTTTTAATTCGTCCTAACTTTGAAAATGCAGGCATCTTTGTCGATGTCTTCGATCGCGGCGAAATCTTATTTGTTGAAGACTGTCGTCAAAAGTTAATGCATATTTATCAACAAGATATTCCCTTCCTTCCGCCCGAAATTCTTCAACCAGTCAGCAATCGTCAGATTTTATTGAGAATCTTAAATAATTTACAAGCTAATTATCTCAATCAACCAGACTTCGAGCGCGCACTGGTTATCAAACAATGGATCGATAGTATCGGCTTCGATCGGTAAAACTGACTCAATGCGTCAAGTCAGATATCGAGACCAGGCGAGATCGATACAGCACGTTCCAGTAAGATGAAGTACGTTAATTTAGAGCGCGGGGAGCGAAAAGTGCTGTATCCCGGTATCAGTCGATACAGTCTCAAAAATGATCTGCGGGTCGATAATTGGTAATCGCAGAATATTCACGTCGATCGCTAAATTTTAGATCCAAATAGGCGGTAAGATCTGCAAATTACGCTGTCTTAACAATCGCGAACCGCCTTGTCTAGCGTGTCGAATTGCCAGATTGAAAATTATGCCCAATTTTTCTTTTCCTCCAGCCACAGATGTCAAATACGCGCTCGTCCATGAATGGTTGACACCTCAAGCTACCGGAGGTTCGGAATTAGTCGTCAAAGAAATTCTGGCAGGTATGGATGCCGATGTTTACGCGCTGATCGATTTTGAATCGACAAATCCCGATAGTTATCTCTATGGTCGGAAAATTGGCACTACTTTTCTCCAAAACTTACCAGGAGCGAAAAGTAACGTGCAAAAATATTTACCACTAATGCCCATCGCGATCGAACAACTAGACTTACGGCATTATGATGTAATTCTATCCTCAGCTCATGCTGTTGCCAAAGGCATTCTCACCACTCCCCAACAATTGCATCTATGTTATTGCCATACGCCCATGCGCTACGCCTGGGATCTGACTTTTGACTATTTGCATCAAAGTCGAGTTGGCAAGGGCTTACCGGGCGTATTTACCCGTTATCTATTACATCGCCTACGCCAGTGGGATGTCCTCTCGGCAAATCGCGTAGACCATTTTATTGCCAACTCGCATTTTACCGCCAGCCGGATTTGGCGATGCTATCGACGACAAGCCGATGTCATTTATCCGCCAGTCGATATCGACAGATTTAGCTGCAATCCTGACAAAGACGATTTTTATCTGACTGTTTGCCGACTAGTCGGTTACAAACAAGTCGCCCTCATTGTCGAAGCCTTCAATCAGAATGGTAAAAATCTAGTTGTCATCGGGAAGGGCACCGAATTACAAAAATTGCAACAAATTGCCAAACCAAACGTCACCATTCTTGGCTCGCAGCCCAACGCTATCGTTCAAGACTATCTAGCTCGCGCTAGGGCATTTGTCTATGCAGCGTGTGAAGATTTTGGTATTGTGTTGGTAGAAGCCATGGCATGTGGTACGCCAGTCATCGCCTATGGAGTCGGTGGTGCAGCAGAAACAGTCCTTGATATTCGCACGCATCCCGATGGTGGTACGGGAATTTTGTTTCCCACTCAAACTACCGCAGCCATTGTTGCAGCGATTTCTACGTTTGAAACTTATCAATCGCAGTTTCAAGCCGAACGGATTCGTACTCACGCTGAAGGCTTTGCAACTTCAGTATTTCGATCGCAATATCTGAGTTTACGCGATCGCTATTACCATCAATGGCGATCGCGCAAAATTGGCATAAATACCTGAAAATTAGCTGAGGCTAACAGCTAAGTAACAGCGATTTTTCTGTATAATCTGGGGAGTATTGGTGATAGAGTGAAATCGAGGAGTAAAATGACCGCAACAAGTCAACCTATTAAAAATAAGGTAATCGAGTCTTTAGCCCGCAAGCAAAGATTATCCGCCTACTCTCAAGATCTTGCCAAGCGGCTATTTGATATTATCTTTTCGCTATTAGTGCTGATACTTTGCGCCCCAATTTATCTGCTACTAGCAGCCTCGATTGCTTTTACCTCATCCGGATCGATCTTCTATATCCAACAACGAGTTGGCAAAAATCATCGCCAATTTGGGTGTATTAAATTTAGGACGATGATCCCCAATGCCGATCGATTGCTCCAAGAAATGATCGCACAATCGGAAGATCTCCGCCAAGAATTCGATGCCAATTACAAGCTTAAATCCGACCCCCGGATCACTAAAATTGGTAAGTTCCTGAGAGCGACCAATCTAGATGAATTTCCCCAATTTATCAATGTGCTCAAAGGCGAAATGAGCGTTGTCGGGCCGCGTCCGCTGGTACCTGAAGAAATCGTCAGGTACGGGACGCAGATCGATCGAGTTTTGACAATTAGACCTGGTATAACGGGATTATGGCAAGTTTCCGGTCGAAACGATATTCCCTACGCCCAAAGAATTAGGATCGATGTTAGCTACGTGCGGCGGCGGAATTTTTGGCTGGATCTGCGGATCGTATTGAAAACTGTACGACAGACGATAATACCCAAGAATAATGGGGCATACTAACAGTAGCGATCGCGACTAGATCGAATGGGTAGTCGTCGATCGCAATTGGGATATATGATGATGAGGAACTTAGACCCTCGCAACTTAACCGCCGATAGCTGCCAACATGACAGAAACAAAACGTGCATTAATTACAGGTATTACCGGACAAGATGGTTCTTATCTTGCCGAACTGCTCCTCTCTAAGGGTTACGAAGTTCACGGCATCATTCGTCGCACCTCGACCTTTAATACCGATCGGATCGAACATTTGTATAAAGATCCGCATACCCCTGGAGCCAAACTTTTTCTCCACTACGGTGACTTAGCCGACGGTGTAACCCTCCGCCGCTTATTAGAACTCACCAAACCTCATGAAGTCTACAACCTCGGCGCGCAATCTCACGTTCGCGTGAGTTTCGATGCACCTGAATATACAGTAGATACCGTCGCAATGGGCGCACTCCGCTTGCTCGAAGCCATCCGCGATTACGAACTGCGAACCAAGCTCCAAGTCCGCTATTATCAAGCTGGCTCGTCGGAAATGTATGGATTGGTGCAAGAAGTTCCCCAATCTGAGACAACCCCCTTCTACCCCCGTAGTCCTTACGCTTGCGGTAAATTATTCGCCCACTGGCAAACCGTTAACTATCGCGAATCTTATAATATCTTTGGTTGTAACGGAATTTTATTCAATCACGAATCGCCCCGACGCGGTGAAACCTTTGTCACGCGCAAAATTACCCGTGCGATCGCGCGGATTATGGCAAAGCAACAAGATAAACTCTATCTAGGCAATCTCGAATCTAAACGCGATTGGGGTTATGCCAAAGATTATGTCGTCGCCATGTGGATGATGCTCCAACAAGAGCAGCCAGATGATTATGTCATCGCTACTGGCGAAACTCATGCCATTCATGAATTTCTGACCATCGCCTTCGATTATGTCAACCTGAACTGGAAAGATTACGTCGAATTTGACTCGCGCTACTTACGCCCTGCTGAAGTAGAATTACTAATTGGCGATCCGACCAAAGCCCAAACCAAACTCGGCTGGAAACCATCGGTTACCTTTACCGAATTAGTGCATTTAATGGTCGATACCGATCTCCACGCACTTGGCATCAAATCGCCAAACTATCAAGGTGAAGAAACATTACCCGATGTGGCGATCGTTCGTCAAGCATTAGCGACAATGCATGATTGACATCCGTTGTTCGTCTTAATTTCTCAGTCTCAAATTATCGGTCATACATCGTAAATTGTCAGTCGTAAGTCGTAAGATAGCTAGTGGGCAGTGCCCACTAGTTCAGTTCGCAAGTTATCTTGATGCTATGGAGATTTATCGATCCTAACTGAGTACCTACCTTTATCGGTAAAATTTCGACACCAACATCAACAGAATTTATGACCAACCTAGATCTATCCACCAAACGTATTCTCGTTACTGGCGGTGCCGGATTCCTCGGACAACAGGTAATTAGTCAGCTTCAGGCGCAAGGTGCCAATCCCGATCTCATTACCGTACCCAGATCTGCCGATTGCGACTTGCGGGTGCTAGAAAACTGCCATAAAGCAGTCCACAACCAAGACATTATCGTTCACCTTGCCGCACACGTTGGGGGTATTGGTTTAAATCAAATCAAACCAGCCGAATTATTTTACGATAATTTGATGATGGGTACTCAGTTAATCCATGCGGCTTATCAAGCTGGTGTGGGTAAATTCGTCTGCGTCGGGACGATTTGTGCGTATCCAAAGTTCACACCAGTACCATTCAAAGAGGAAGATATTTGGAATGGTTATCCCGAAGAAACTAACGCACCCTATGGTGTAGCTAAAAAGGCTTTGTTAGTCCAGTTACAATCTTATCGCCAGCAATATGGATTTAATGGCATTTATCTTTTACCCGTAAATTTATATGGGCCAGCGGATAATTTCAAACCCGAAAGTTCCCATGTAATTCCGGCTTTAATTCGCAAGGTACATGAAGCCCAAATTGCTGGCGATAAACAGATTCAAGTCTGGGGCGATGGTAGTCCCAGTCGCGAGTTTATTTATGTAGACGATGCTGCCAGAGGAATTGCGATCGCAACTACTAGTTTCGATGGTAATGAGCCAGTCAACCTCGGTACTAACTATGAAATTACGATTAAAGATCTGATTACTTTAATTTGTAAACTCATGGAATACAAAGGCGAAATCGTTTGGCAAACTGATAAACCAAACGGTCAACCTCGCCGCTGTTTAGATACTCAAAGAGCTAAAGATTTTTTTGGATTTACAGCGCAAGTAGACATCGAGAAAGGCTTGAAAAATACGATCGAATGGTATCGCACTCATAGTTAAACAGAGTGAGACTCAAACAAACATCCCCGACTTCTCAAAGAAGTCGGGGATGTCTGTTTGATGTGGTTTTATAATCTTACTCCCTTCCCACCCAAGAAATAGACATTTGCAATTCACTATTCACTATCCACTCACCACACTAGATGTCTAATCCTTCACTGGGAAGAGAGTAGTTCAGATACTTTATTTTGCGCTCATCGCTACAACTGGTGTTAGCTCTGTTGTTGCAGATTCACTTTGTAAAAATGATTCGATCGAAACGAGGCTATTCGAGTCGGCATCCCATAAAATAAACTTGGCACAATCGAGCATATCGCCCATGCGTAATGTTTTCACATTTGCCAGCAAGTGCAGATTCTCGCGGTGACAAGCTTCGAGGTGATAATTAGGAATTCGTTCTGAAAGATGATGGATGTTGTGATAACCGATATCGGCGGTAAACCACTTGAGGATTGGCGGTAATTCTAAATAACTACTACCCTCAATTGCACCAGTCAGATAGTCCCACTCTGCTGTTTGATGGGCATAAGAACCTTCAAAAATATGCTGAACGAAGAAGACCCAAATAAACACAACCGCAGATAAAGTTACCACCAGCGAGTACACGCTTAAAAAGAAGCCAGCACCCAGCCAATTACTCAACAAAATCCAGCTACTAATTACACAAATATTGTTAAATAATAAATCCCAAAACTCAGTCCTAGACTGCCAATGCTTAGATTCGTGAGTGGAGATCGCATCCGATATACTGAGATTTGGATGTTGTTGGCGTTCGGTAATTACATGACGAACCATATCGTACAGCCCTAATATTAAAGCCATTCTGGGGGCGATCGCTAGATAGAAAAATCCACCAGGAATCGCCATGACTGGTTGGCGGATAAATTGGTAAGTTTCACGCTCTTTGGAGCTTAATTTAGCAAACTCTGTTGTAGATAAAAAGTCGGCAACACCGCGATACCGCTCCCAATCGCCATTAGTTTTGTGATGATAAGCATGATCTCGCGACCAGGGATATTGAGGAATCGCATTAACAACTCCCAGCAGGAAACCCACGCATCGATTGATTTTTTTAGAGCTAAATAGTGAATAGTGTCCACAATCGTGCATCAGCGAAAAAGATCGCACTGAAAACAGTGACATTAAGATGATAATCGGCGGCAGCAGCCAGATTGAAATGTCTGCTGCTTTTACCGCTAACACCCACAAGCAAACGTAAGGAATTAGAGTATTTAAGATTTGAAATGTTGCGAGAAGGTCATTACTCTTCATGTAAGAGTTGAGAGTAAAATCTGACTTTTTAATTGAAGATTTCATTTGATAAAATACGCTAATAAATCTCTGGGGTAGTTGTGAATATTGAATCGACCGATTCGCCACTGGAGCGTAGATCTGAAAGTTGATGTTATTCTGGCTTCTATGACGTGAGATCGATAGCTAATTGTTGCCACTAGAGATCTAGAGCGAGATTATTTCATCTGAGATCGAATTAACGAACCGGGCAAACACCAAATTTTTTTGGGCGTACTCACATAAGCGCGCCGCGTAAACACGTCATAGTCATTGCGCTCGATCGAATCTAAAATCTTTTGATATAGTAACAACGCCGCCCAGACTGGCCAGCGCACGTCGGGACTGAGCCGACTGATGCCACTTTCTGCTTGCTGATAGTACTTGCGCGCGCGTTGGATCTGAAACTGCATCAACGCCCGCCAATTGTCATTAACCACCCGATTCATCAGATCTTGCTCGGTGTAGCCAAATAAAGCTAACTCATCGAGCGGTAAATAAATTCGTCCGCGCTCGGCATCTTCGCCTACATCCCGCAAAATATTCGTCAACTGTTTGCCAATCCCCAACGCCACTGCTTCTTCAGTGGGAATCTTAATATTGTTACCATGCCAGGGAGCGGTAAATTGCAGCGGATCGACACCGACGATCGCATTCGACATCAAGCCGACTGTTCCAGCTACACGATAGCAGTATAGTGATAATTCTTCAAAACTTTGGTAGCGATTTTTGTGGAGATCCATCCTTTGTCCGGTCACCATATCCCGAAATGGTTGAATCTGCAAATCGGGAAATTTAGCGATCGTATCGACTAAGGCGACATCGTATTTATCGGTAGAATTGCCCCTAAACATGGCTTCTAATTGCGATTCCCAGCGATCGAGCGTAGCTGGAGTCGTCTCATCTGCATCGGCACCATCGACCAATTCATCGGTGTTGCGACACCAGGCATAAATCGCCCAAATCGCCCGCCGTTTGGGGACTGACATCAATAGTGTCGCCAAATAAAAAGTTTTGCCGTATTGGGCAGTTATTTGGCGACAGAGTTCGTATGATTCCTCGGTCGATATCATTGTGGTCACGATCGGTAGGGACTTTTCCAGTTGCAACATTGCAGAGACTAAACTAGGGGATAGGGGCGCGAGAGCTTCTGAGGGGAAGCTTCCCCCGATGGGGTTCGTTCCACCGTCGGGGCATAGAGACGATCTAGAGATAAATCGTCAGTTCGGGCGATCTAACATAATTCGTTCGCCAGTCACTGTCTGTATCCCCGGCTCTCTAGCCCCAATTGGTGCGCTCGACCATCGGGTGTTTTTTGACTTTTCGCGCAGCCGCTAGATTGCAGTAGCTAATGGTTTTGCTACTGCGGGCTGATAATTCGCGATCTCCCGTGCTGCAAGCTTACCAGAAAGCACAGCACCTTCCATACTCCCCAGATACTCTTGCATCGTATAACTACCAGCCAGAAAGAAATTAGCAATCGGTGTAGATTGGCTGGGTCGGCAATTTTGTCGCCCCGGAGATGCAGTATATACCGATCGGGGTGTCTTGACGACTTTAGATTTACGCAATTTTGCGGGTGTATCTCCAGTCAAATGTTGTGGAAACAGGCGTTCTAGTTCGGTCATGGTTGCCGCGACGATTTCTGCGTCGGATTTGTCGATCCAGTTTTTGGCTGGGGCGATAATTAGCTCTAGCATCGATTTATCGGGGTCTTCATACTCCTTGCAAGCTACGCTCATATCAGCATAAACGCTGAGAATATCCGATCGCGAGAATAACAGATGGTCGATATCGGTTAATTTGCGATCGAACCACAGGTGTAAATTAATTACTGGTACGCCTTCTAATTCCTGCATTTTTTCAAAGAATTCAATTTCCCGCCACGGTGCGGGCATCAGTGTCTTGATAACATCGACAGGCATTGCCGAGACATAAGCATCGGCCACGACGATTTCGTCTGCGGCACCATTAAGCCCCCGCATCACAAAATGCTTAACCGTACCATCATCATTCAGCACGATTTGTTTGAGCGGTCTCTCCATCCGAATTTCGCCACCAGCAGCTTGAAAATGCTCCACGATAGGCTGACACAAGCGTTCGGTCGGCGACCCATCTAGAAAGGCGATTTTGGAGCCATAGCGTTCTTTGAGAAACTTGTTAATGGCAGTCAATGGCACGGTTGCCGAAACATCTTCGGGATTGATAAAAGTTAGAGCTTTAGAAGCTGCCACAAAAATATCCGAATTTACCCGGTCGTCGATTCCCTGACGGCGCAGCCATTCGAGTAAGCTGTATTTGTCCATATCTTCGACATATTGCCGTCCGCGCAGTACTGCTGGCCATAAACCGAGGGCGAATTTAATTTTCTGCTCCCAAGTGAGCATGTCATTATTCCGCAAGATCGACACAATTACATTAAACGGCGCGGGGATATCCGGTACGCTGAAATATGAGTAAGTTCCGGGTTTTTCTGGCTGATTGAAAATCAGTGCGTGTTCTTTCCATTGCAGGCGATCTTCAATTCCCAGCTCTTTCATCAATTGGAGCATGTTGGGATAAGCCCCAAAGAAGGCATGGAGTCCGGTTTCATACCAGTCGCCATCCTCATCTTTCCAAGCTGCAACTAAGCCGCCCAATACATCCCGACTTTCAAACAGGATGGGGGTATGTCCGGCATCTGACAAATATTTAGCACAAGCTAGTCCAGCTAAACCTGCTCCTGCAATGGCTACACGCATCTATTAGTACTACCTTTTTACAATTGACTGTGGGAATTAATGCTTTATTCCAGTTTAATTATATTTGCATTTCTTTACAATTTAACATCGCGATCGACTGACTCTAGATTTTTTAGCGAAAAGCAGCGGACTTTTGCAGCACGATAGGGGGAGAAGTACTGGGAGCTAGCCACCAAGCTGGGTATCAAGGAACAGATGGTGCAGAGGTATGAAGCTAGTGGCTATGAATCGATTCTCAGAATGAGAGGCTATGCCAACGGGTTTGGGCGACTGGCGGAAGTTTGGAATGCCTTGTCTGCTTTAATTCCCCTGATGACAGTTAAGTAGGTAGGCAAAATTACAGTTGACTACATAACAGAATGTAAAGTGCCAAGCCTACTGGCCTTTTACGATACATTACGTTTACAGCAAGGAAGATGATGTTAAAGCAAAAATAAAGATACTCTTTAATTGTACGATCGAATAACAAAGCCATGCAAATTCACATTAACAAAATGGACAACAACACGAATTTTTCGACTCATCAAAAGTCATTTAAATGCTTCGTAATAGACAACTTTTCCCGAACTATTTATGTGCCAAAAGACGTTCAGAAAATTAGGCAAAAATTAGGTGAAATGTTTCCACAATCGAATCAATTTGCAAGTATTTTGCCGACAAATCAACCCAGTATGCAAGTAAACCGACGGGTTACATCGGCTCCACAAAAATCTAGAAATTCACAAAGAATAATGTTTAGATTACTTGGTTGCGGCAGTTTGATTTTGTTGAGCATTATTGGTTTAGTTGGATGTTCTAAATCGAGCGATAAATCGTCAAAAGATATAGTTGTAACAAATAAAACGGCTTCACCTGTTCCAACTGACTTTACTATAATGAAAAATAAAGCTAAGGAATTAGCTAAACTTTCTCCACCCTTAGAATTCAATCCAACTGCTAAAGTAAAAGGAAAAGTAGCATGGGTTGAGAAAAACAGTGATGATACAAGAATGATTTTTTTTGACGTTTATTACAAGGAAATTAGGAATTCGTATGTGGAGCGTTATGGATTAACCGAAAGAATGGTGGCATACAAGCCCGAAGAAATCGACACTTTGATTCAAACGGTTTGTACCAAAGGCAAGATGATTGGTCGATATGAGGGAGGAATTATTGGCTACGCAAATAATTGTAAGGTTTCGCTAATTGACTACAAAGGCAATGCGATTTTTGCTCAAAAAACCTTCACAAACTCTACACCTGACAAATCGATTGCATCGTTTTATGAAAGATTAAAAGAGTATACGACACCTCCACCAACCAGCGAAATTGATGATTATGTTAAAAATTTTATACCTAAAAAATTTGAGGTTTCTGCTGAGAGTCTTCCAACGATAGAAGGCCCCGTCGAATTTGCTAAGGCCGCCGATAAGTTCGCTAAACTTTTATTTCCTGTGAAACTAGACAACAATTCAAAAATTAAAGGGAAAGTCGCCGTAATATATGACTATTTAATAATAACAGGCAAATCTTCAATTTTATCTGCATCTCTAATAGGCATAAAAATAGACGGGGGAATTAGCTCTCCTGCGCCAAATTCAATTACTTTGACTAAGGAAAATTTAGGCATTGCAGACGATCGGATCGCCTTAAAATCATCAGAAATTGAAACGCTAATTCAAGTAAGCTGCAAACGTGGAACGCCGATCGCCAAAGTTAAAGGTGTTTCAATTTTTTCAGATGTTTGCATCGTAAATGTGATTGATTACAAAGCGTTGATAACTGTTGCCCAAAAAACTTTTGAGGGCAAAAAATACAAGGCCGAAAGGTATTCTAACCCTAATACATATGAAGATAAAACTGACACAGCAGATTTTCCACGCGATGAAATTCATGAATATATCAAGAGCTTTCCGAGAGGATAAATTCTCCAATTTCGAGCAAACGGGGAATTGTTTAGACTAAGTGACTATCTCATGACAACCGCTCGTCTTCAGAACCGGACTTGGGGTAAACACATGAAATTACTACTTGGTGTTCCCCCTAGTCCCCTGACTGTTTGTTCGATGCTTTCCCCTCGACTGAGACTGGGAGAAACAAAGGAACGCAGTTCCAAAGCCTCCTATCCTAAAGCCTAAAGCCTAAAATCGGATTGATATGGGAGTAATAAAAAATAGGTGAGAAATTAATCTCACCTATTTCAGGATAAAGTCACCAATTCATACGTATTAGTGCAACTGACTCACTCGATTTAGTTAGCTGCGGATAAAGACGGCGAACGGTGGTAAGGGACGACATCCGTGCCGAAGTAGCGAGCGTACTCGACACTATCGACGATCGTTTTAACGGTGGCGACAAAGCCTTGTTCTGCCAGAATCCGGTTGTAGTCGCTAATTTCGGCTTGATTCAGTGGCGCGCGACCTAATAGATGGCGACACAAGAATTCGATCGCTTTAGTATTAGGATATGGCGTGTAGAACCGATCGACATAAGCAGCAGAAGTCACTAAGGTCGAGACAAACTCGCCAACTGAAATTTCTCCAGTGCGAACTTTACTTTCTAAATCCTGACGGCGGAACTGGGCGGGAATTTCACCGTTACTCAGATCCATCACATGGATGTATAAAGCTTCGATCGCCAGTGTAGCTTCTGCTTGGCTCGTACTCGCGTTCAACCGAAAAATTCGGGCCGTATGTTGGGCAATTTTAGCCGTTACAGCCACGTTAGGCTCACTTACAGCTACACCAGAGGAACGACCCAATGCCACTAGCTGAGACTCCTGCTGGCGGGCAGCAGCAGCATTATCGGCTATTGCTTTACCTGTCAGTGGTAGTTTCGCCATATCCATTCGAGGTTTGATGGTATCGAAACTCGGCACGACAACTTGCTTATCTTGTTTGGTGAGCTTGTTGTAGAGGGTTTGAGTATTGGGGTAGTTGGCTGCTGGTAAAGTCAGGAAGCGATTGTAAGGGACGACATCTTCGCCAAATACTTGGCAATATTCGGCACCGTTAACCATTGCACCGATGAAGGCTTTAATGCCTTGGGTTGCCAGAATTTGGTTGTATTTACGAATTTCCGCCTGATCTAGGGGCGCGCGTCCGAGGAAGTGCTTGGTACCTAGTTCGATGACTTTGGTATTGGGGTAAGGAGTGTAAAACTCTTTGAGGTACAACCCAGAACAACCCAATCCTTCGATAAACTCTTTGAGGTTGATCTCATCGTTACCGAGCTTACTTTCGAGCGCGCGGAATTCATTGGCGACGATGTATGGTTCGATATCCCGCTCGAAGACTTGGCGATAAGCGGCGCGAATGACAGTTTTGAGCTGTGTTTTATCTATAGCTTGAGTAAGCTTAAAGATTTTGGTTTGTTCGCGTTTTTTGCTAACACCTTGATTGATGCGGAATTCGATATCGGGCTGCGAGCGACTATCGGTAGTGGCACCGAGTTCGACAAAGCGCGGTGTCGCTGCCGATTGAGCCTGAGTGACAATGCCGACCCCAGTATCGGCGATACTGCCGACGCGAAGGTTCCGCATACTGACACCCGCAGGTGTGAGGTAACGGTTATAGGGCACCATGTCTTCGTTGAAGCTCTCGCTGTATTCGAGCGAGTCGATCATGGCATCGACGATCGCATAGAAACCTTTTTTCGCAGCAAGATCGAAATATTTATTCATCTCTTGACGACCGTAAGTCGGGCGACCCAACAGGCGACGGTGCATGAATTCGATCGCTTTAACTACATAGAGTTTCGTCCAGTAGGTATTGCGGAAGATATCGGATTTAGCGACAGCGCGAACGAATTCCCGGACGGAGATATCGCCGTTTTCGAGTTTGATCTCTTCAACTTTGAGGCGTTGTCCTTCATAAACATCGCGTCCCATTACTTGCAGATAAATTGCTTTAATGACTGCTTGGGTGGAACCTTCGGTAAAGGAAGTACTCACACCTTGGCTGGTTTTAGATTTTTTACCAATTCCCGTAAAACCAGGTAGTTGATCTAGTTTAAAGATCTTGGCTCCCAAGGTGCCAGGAGTCACGCCCCGCGCGCCAGGATTGCTAACTTGACTATTGATTCCCGGCCCTTGAGCGATCAGAATCCGGCGGGTGTTCTTGCTAAATGGCGCGGGCGAGCTGCTGGGATTGCGAGTTTCTTTCGGGAAAATTGCGCCAAACTGAATTTCGAGCGGATCGTTGCCCGAACCGTAGACGTGTTGGTCTGCCAATGGTCGCTCGTAAGCGGCAAAGGTAGTCACAAACTGCGGAATCTTGCGGAACGGTGCGCTGTAATTGAATAAGTCTTGCTGTGGCCCCCAATTGCGACATTCTTGGGCTTCTTGACCCAAACCGCGAATGTAAGGCACGGTTTCTTCGCCGAAGTAGTCAGAATACTCGGAGGAGTCTACCAGCGCATCTACCAGCCCATTTAAGCCCTTAGCCGAGACGATACTGAAGTACTTCTGCACCTCTTCGCGCGACGATGGCCCCCGACCGAGAATGTGTTTGAAAGCTAGTTCCAGTGCCCGACTGTTGATGTAGGGTTGGAAGAAGTTTTTCTGATACAGGGGGGATTTTGCCAAACGGCGGACGAATTCCTTCATCGAGATTTCGCCATTTTTGACTTTCGATTCCAGATCGGATACCGATAAGCTGTAAGCGCGGGTGATGTCACGTTCAAAGATTTGGCGATAAGCCGCTTTGATGACATCATTTTTCTCAACTCCCGACAAGCCCGGTTTCATCGCATATTTAACGCGACGTTCGGCGGCGGCGGAATAGAGTTGAGGGAGTTCTAAACCTTGTTGGTCGTCAGAAGCGCGCTGACGCAGTTTATTTGCTGGTGCAGATGCTTTAAATTCTCCAATTAGGATCTCAAAGTACTCAACAATGATTTCTTGAGCTGCTGCATCTTTGCTAAAGTAGCCGAGCGATCCCGCCCGCATTTCTTGAAGTGCGACGATGGTTGCAGGTACCGAGCAAGCATTTTGAATGATTTCTCTGAGTCCGCGCGTGTTGACAGTAATGATGTTAGGGTCGCCAGCGACGATCGCATAAGTCATGTACCGCAAGAACCAACTCATGTCCCGTAACGATTTCTGCATGTTTGCAGGCCCGTACAAAGAAATATTAATCGGTTGGAAACCCAGCGGAATCGCACCCGAACCCGTCGCGGTGAATAGAGACGTGATATTCGAGAAAAAGCCGCCTTTTGCTTCGACAAAAGTTACAGTCCCAAGTGTAGATTCACTCTGCTGGGTACCGCTAGCAAAAGTTGTCGCCACTTTTTGCTCGGATACTGTTACGGCTGGCTTCTCTAAGAATGCCATCGGCGAACCACCCACAAAAATCCGGTTGGCTGCACGGGAAACGATCAGGTCAGAATTATCGCTGATAATCTTAGCAATTTCGATCCGCTTGGCACCAGACTGAAAGTAGCTTTTGAGTTCGCTCAATTCGCCCATCGCGGGAAACCGATCTTGCTGTTCAGCTTGCGAAATGGTCGCAACTGGCAATGTTTGATATAAATTTGGACGGGACAGAGAGCCGCCACCACTTGCCTTAACACTCATTAGATCTTAAATCTCCCAACCGAATATTTTTACTGTGTTAAGCCTAATATCGATTCGAGTCGCAGTCTTAGATTTTTACTGCTGTGAGGGCATAAAGCCTGGGGATCGGTTGCCAATCTTGAAGATTTTCAGCCAAACCACTCACAATATCTACCACTGGGGTTGATGGCGAGTTTACTCATCACTGACTCGAAGCTTGCGCTCCGCCTAAGCGGCGGTCGAAGTTTAAATAATCAGGTCTGTCGAGGTGCTTAGTCTCGATTCTCCTGTCGATGAAAATTGTTGCTAGTAAAACCAGCACAGCTTTCAGATTAAAACGTTTCGCTGGTTTAATGCTCGATTATTAAGAAGTATGTAGAAATTAAATTTTATAATGTGCTGAGAAAGATCGTAGGGGATCGGGGGGCGATTATTAAAAAAAAGATAAGTTTTGTTACAGAGAGTTTGGGACGGGGGACTGGGAGCTAGAGGATGGTTCCAAAATCCATCCACTATCCACTAAAACCTAAAACCTAATCCCTAAAACCTAAGACCTAAGACCTAAAGTAGCTCGTAGCCAGCGTCGCCGGGGGATACTACCGAGATAAAAACGAATGGTTCGTCGCTGTCATTAAAGACACCATGCACGGAGCCAAGCGGCGCGATGACGATATCGCCCATTTCGATCGATCGAGTCGTACCCGCTCGATCGAGATAATATTCACCCTGTCCAGATAGAATCGTCCAAGTATCTTGCCCGTGAGGATGTCGGTGTGCGGGAATTTCCTGTTTGGGCAAAATATACCAAGCCACGATCGTTGCTTCTGGCGATGTGGCAATTACCGATCTCAGCGGTTCGCCATCAGTTGGTATAAAAAATTTAGAACTCTTGAATATCCTATTGGTGTCCATCTTTAGCAGGTTACTTACTATCCGGATCTAAATAATTTCAGTTACTAGTTATCACTTTGGCTTGAGAAAAAAGCCAATCGTTGTTAAGTGCGCTGTGACGATCTGAACTATACATTAGGGTAACCGATCGTTCGACGAAAGACGAGCGAACTGTAGCACTAGCAAGTGGCGAAACTTCGATCGTATTGAGCGAGAGAGCAGAACCGTTAATTTACTATTCGATGTCAACTGTGGATTGAATACTGTTAAATTGACTACTTAATTACGATAAATTCTCGATCGAACTACATTGTCTTCGTAATTTCCAGCCAAGTCTGAATACTGGGGATGTAAATATTTTATTTCGGACAAAAGCTAATAAACAGACTATAAATTCTTTTTGAAGATTGGAACATTGGCAGCACTTATAGCATCCAGATAGGGGTATAAGTTGGGTAGCTAAGTTCCATTTAAGTAGAATAAAATTTTCGGAGGAGATTAGTTTCTCCTCCTTTTTTTAGATAATTCGGTTTACTCATCAACGACTTTTACTGTAGTACCTACTTTGACTAATGGAAAGAGTGCTTTGACATGTCTGTTGGACATCCGCACGCAGCCATTAGATGCAGCCTTACCGATCGATTTAAGATTGGTAGTACCATGAAAACCGATCGTATCCTTACCATCAGTCCAAAACCCAATCCACCTCGCGCCTAGTGGGTTCTCTCTACCTGGCGCGAAGTATTCACCTGTTCTAAAACTAGTCCAACCTGGATTTTTAATTTTCTCCATTACTTGCCATTCGCCTGTGGGTGTTTCACGCCCTTTTTTACCAATCGCGACTGGATATTTGTTAACTAGCTTCTCACCTTTATAAACATACACCCGCTTCTCTTTGAGCTTGAGCAGGAGAGTAACGGCGTTATTTACTGGTGTTTGAGTGTTCGCCGTCGCAGGTTTGGTAGTGGGAGCTACTGCGGGGGTAGGACTAGTCCCCGTGACTGGCTGGCTGGGAGTAGCGGTACTCGTCCCATTTGCTGGTACAGGCTGAGTTACAGGCTGTCGTTCGCGTAGCGTCGGCTGTGCCGAATCGAGATTACCTGCTGGGGAGGTAGTTGGCTTGGTAGAGCTAGGAACTGGCTGTTGGACTACGAATGTTTGCGAAGGCAGATCGGGATGCTGGCGTAAATCGGTTGTCGCTAATAATTTAGTAGGCATTGCTGCTAGTGAGGTTACTAGCAATAATCCGGTATTCAGGAGCAAAGAAGTTGAAAATCGAGACATTATTAAATTCTATTGACTCTAAATATTGAGCTGTAATACAACTATCGTTAAAATTATTTTACCCATTTAACTTCTCATTTCGATCGTGCCGCTTGACTCAAACCCAAATCATTTATATTCGAGATTGAGTTGGTACGATGGCGAGCAGATCTAAGTATTTAATGAGAGCGGGTTTGGAGATAATTTAGCGATCGCCGCAACCGCGTGGAGCCTAACTCGATCGTCGAGATCGGCTGATAGCTTGACTAGAGTGGGGACGCTAGCGATATTACCCAAGTTCCCCAGTGCTGTGGCAATTTCGCGATCGATCGACGGTGAAGGTGTTGTGGCTGAAAACTTTGACTCCCAGTAATCGATCAGTAATATACTGGCATATTCGCGTTCTAATTCTGTTTTGCCGATCGCCACAATAATTTCTGGAGCTAAATCGCTGTCAATATCGACTAGAGCAGCAACTAGACTATCGACCGCCGATTGGCTGCCAATCCAGCCTAATGCGAGGATAGCAGACAATTTTAAGGCAGTGGGTGTGCGATCGGAGACTAATAATTCAGTCAATAGTGTGACGACTCTGGGATCTGGCAATCTTGCGAAACCAAGTGCGGTGGCTTCGCATACGGCTAAATCGAGATCGAATAATAACGGTCGTAAATGTTGGCTCAGATTTAGAGAGATCGCTAAATCGCTCCGCAGGCTTAATGCAGTTACGGCGGCTTTACGAACACTCGCCGCCGTGTCGGTAAGTTTGGCAATTAGTAATGGCGGAATGCGCGGATCGTGAAAACTCCCTAAGGCTTCGATAATCAGGGTGCGGAGCTGCGGATCGGGATCGTCGATGACGCTAATTAATGGTTCGATCGTTTGGGAGTGGCGAATCTGAGCCAGTACGGTTATTGCCATCCGCCGCTGCGCTGCTGGTGCTGCTGTGGCTAAAATTGCTGTCAAAGTCACGATCGCCCCTGTGCCAATTTTGGTTAAAGCACCAACCGCAATCGCCGTTAATTCTGGTTCTCGATCTTTTTGGATGATGTCTACCAATGCGGCTACAACTTGAGGACGATCGAACTCCCCCAAAATTCGCGCTCCAAACCACCGATCTTCAATATCGATGTCCAGGTCGTTAACTAAATTTAATAGGGGTTGAATGGCAATTTCGCCCAGTTTGGGGAAGATTTTAGCAATTTGCCATCTATCCTCAAAATCACCCTGTACTAATATTTGCAAGGCAATGTCTAAAACTCGATCGTTGCCATCGATCCGATCGAGCGGTAATTTGTGTAGACAATCGATCGCGATCGACCACATACCACCAGCAGCGGCAGCGGCAGCATCGTCGATCGAACTAAGGGTGGGATCTGGGAGCATGATGGGAGTAAGAAGTAAGAAGTAAGAAGTAATTAGTTCAATTACTTCTAATACCTAAAGCCTAATACCTAAAACCTAATACCTAATACCTAAAGCCTCTATCTAGTTGCCAAACCAATCAGCACCAATACGACTTCGATCGCGTAGAACACGCCGACTACTTGGGTTTCCGTCCAGCCGCTCAATTCTAAATGATGGTGGATTGGAGCCATTTTAAATAGTCGCTTGCCGTTGCCTTCAGCGTCTTTAGTTGCCTTGTAGTAAAGTACCTGAGCGGTGACAGAAAGAGCTTCGATCGCGAAAATTCCACTCAAAATAAATAGCACCCATAAATTCTCGGTGAGAATTCCTACCGCCGCCAGCGCGCCACCTAGAGCCAGAGATCCGGTATCGCCCATAAATACCTTCGCTTTGTTGCGATTATGGACGACAAAGCCGAGATAGCTACCGCTGAGGCACATGCAAAAGATCGCTAGGTTCGGTTCTTTAGACAGAATAATTGCGGCTAATCCGGCTAGCGCGATCGCGCCCGTACCGCCAGCCAAGCCATCGACACCATCGGTGAGATTAGTGGCATTACTTTCGGCTAAAAGTGCGAATACTGCCAGCCCCCAGAAGAAAACACCCAGGGGAATAATGATGTTAAACGGTAAATGCACGTTGGTAATTGCATTACTCCGGCTATATATTGCCCATCCACAAAAAGCGATCGCGATCGCCGTCTGTAATAACAATTTACCTTTGGGTGTCAGACCTTCATTTTTGCGATTGCTCAAACTTTTCCAGTCATCCACACCACCGATCGCAAAATAGCCCAGACTCGTGACGGCAACTGCGATCGCGTCGGGATCGAACTGCGACCATAATACGCCTAAAATCGTCCCGATCGGTACGACAAATACGCCCCCCATCGTCGGCGTTCCGGCTTTTTTGAGGTGCGCTTGGGGGCCATCTTCACGGATGAATTGACCCATTTTCAACTGTTTGAGCAGCGGAATCGCCTGATAACCGATCGCGCTTACCAGTCCGGTAGACACGAGAAAAGGGAACAGAAGCGAATTCATCAAACCCTTGCCCTGCTGCAAATCTAGCCAGAGAATCGATCCAGTTAGCACGATTCCGAGTAAAATTAGTAAGACAGTTCCCGTAGGATTCAAACCCCTTACAGATGCTGATTTACCCTCCATCTATTTCCTCCGAGGTAATTTCATCACTACGTTAAATTCACAAATTAATTTTGGTCGGTGAAGACTCTAGACATCATCCGTATCGTCAGAATCATCGCTATCATCTTCTTCGGCATAAGCACGATCGTCTTCAAATAATTCTTCATCAGAATTGGGCAGATCTAGAGCCGAGATGGCAGGATCCCGTTCGTCACGATCGATCAACCGCCCCTGTGATTCGAGCCACTCTAAAATTGAAGTATTTCTTTGTTCGGCAATTACTGGAGCTGGTTCGTAACGAAGTTGTTGTTTAAGAGCTGGATTGATAAATGTATCTAGAATATCGAGGGCTTCACTGGATTCGGACATGATGAGTTAGTTAGCTTGGGGTTGTCATAGTCTATCATTTTAAAGGATAGGGGAGATTTCGCTCGAAAATTGCGATTTGCAAAAATTAAATCTGCTGAGAGGGTGTCTGAAAAGCGTGGATTTAATCCCCCCAACCCCCTTAAAAAGGGCTACGGTGTATACACAAGTCGGCTGGACTTCGTTTTGAGATCTAAATCCCCCAACCCCTTGGAAAGGGGGCTTTAAAGTCCCCCTTTCCAAGGGGGATTCCCACCAATTTCGCTTCGAGCTAGAAATGTGTATACACGGTAGTTAAAAAGAGGGAGTAAAAATCAAAGTCCCCCTTTTTAAGGGATTTAGGGGGATTGACAACCTACAATCGGAGCCGATAAGACTTTTCAGACACCCGCTGATAACCGATCGATAAATCTCTGATTAATTAGCGAATTTCTATGCCTAAAGCCAAACTACTTGCAGCCATCGCTGGCAAAAATCGGGGAATTTTAGCAACATCGGTCGATCGACAGGCAATTCTAGCTGCTATTGCCGATTTAGAATTGCGAAATCCTCACCCCCGCCCGTTGACGACGGCGATCGATCTTTTAGGTGGTGACTGGCGACTGTTGTATACTAGCAGCCAGAGTTTGCTGGGTATCGATAAGTTTCCACTTGCCAAACTCGGCGATATTTATCAGTGCATTCGACCGACAGCCAGCGCGGTTTATAATGTTGCCGAGGTGACTAGTTTAATACCCGGATTGAATGGCTTAGTCGCGATCGTTGCCAAATTTACTCCAGTCAGTGAAGCGAGGGTAAATGTGGTCTTCAATCGGTCTTTAGTTGGCTTACAGCGATTATTCGATTATTCAGATCCCGATCGATTGATTACTGCTATTGAAAACGGTCAAAAGTTCACCGCGATCGATCTAAAAATAGATCGTCCAGGTAAAGAACCTGCTTGGCTCGAAGTTACCTATCTCGACGAAAATCTCCGCATCAGTAGAGGTAATGAAGGTAGTGTTTTCGTGTTGACAAAGTGAATATTATCTGCCGATTATGCTCCGAATATCTCAACGACATCTAAAAATTCTTGAAACTTGTCCGCGTCAATTCGAGTATACCTTTTGCGATCGATTGACGATGCCAATCTCACTCGATCGACAATCTAAAACCCAATTAGGCAGTGATTTTCACTTGTTGATGCACCAGCGCGAATTAGGGTTGCCGATCGAACCAATCTTAGCCCGATCTCCACAACTAAATACCTGGATGGATGCGATGCTCCAAGCTGCCCCAGAACTCTTTAATCCAGACACGCAAGCTTGGCGACAAAGCGAACATGTTCGTACGCTTGAAACTGATGATTATCTATTTACTGCTATCTACGATTTGCTAATTCTAGGTGCAGATACAGCCCAAATTATCGATTGGAAAACTTATCCACTACCTCGATACAAAAAAGATCTCGATCGCGAATGGCAAACTAGACTTTACTTGTATATTCTTGCCGAAACCAGCAATTATGTAGCCAAGCAAATGACTTTTACTTACTGGTTTATTCAATCCAACCCGATCCCCAAATCGGTAAAGATCGACTACACCCTCAAACAACATCGTCAAACCAAGCTAGATCTCGACGAGTTACTCGCAAAATTAACCAACTGGCTCGAAGCTTACCACACCAAACAGGAACATTTTCCGCAAGTATCAGCGTCTACAGGCTTGTGTCAGCGTTGTAACTTTGCCATTCGCTGCGATCGCTTACAGTTAGATGCAGCTCCAAAGACAACCTTTGACAGTCGCGATCTCTACCATCTTCCCAGCATCCCCATTTGAAGTGCAGTACGAAGTTAAGATTTATTAACTTTGCTTACGTAATCAACGTCAAAAGTACTATTCATGCAACAAATCTGTTGAGATTGAGTTAAATTAGCAAGAATAGATATTTAGCTTTTAACAGATCGCCCACATCGCTCGATCTTCAGAGCAACTATTGTATTCCAAGAAAGCCATCACATTGTTCCTATGACTCGACCATCCACATCTCGATCTGCTTGGCAACATAAAGTTTTGCGTGGAGCAATGTTTACTGGAGCCTACATAGCTACACTGTTACCGCTTGCTAGTTCTGCTCTTGCCGCTTCTAAAGATAGCCCCAAAGCGATCGTGGATGAGGCGTGGCAGATTGTTAATCGAGAGTATGTAGACGGAACTTTTAACCGTTTGGACTGGCAAAAAACCAGAATGGAGCTACTCAAACGTAACTATAAGAACCGTCAAGAAGCTTACATTGCCATTCGCTCGACTCTCAAAAAATTGGGCGATCCTTACACCCGGTTTTTAGATCCGCAACAGTTTCAATCCCTCAACAATCAAACCAGTGGGGAAATGTCTGGTGTCGGCATTAAACTCGAAGCAAACCCCCGCACCCAGCAGCTTGTAGTTGCCGAAGCAATCGATAATTCGCCAGCATCTAAAGCAGGTATCAAAGCTGGCGATGCGATCGTGGCGATCGATGGCAAGTCTACCAAAAATATGACCCTCGAAGGCGCAATTAGCCTAATTCGGGGCGAAATTGGTAAAGCGATTACGCTCAAGATCGCGCGCGGCTCCCTCCGTCCGTTCGATATTCCCCTCACCCGCGCTCAAATTGAAGTATCTTCGGTTTTCTCGGAAGTTAAACAAGAAGGTCGGCTGAAAGTCGGCTATATTCGTCTGGCGGAATTTAGTTCACATTCTTCCGAGCAGATGCAAAAAGCCATCAAAAATCTCAATAGCAAACAAGTTAACGCCTTCGTCCTCGACATGCGTGGCAATCCCGGCGGATTGTTACAAGCCAGCGTTGAAATCGCCCGGATGTGGCTAGATAATGGCACGATCGTTAAAACAGTCGATCGTAAAGGCGGTAATGAAGATTTCCGCGCGGTACAAGGCGCGCTGACGCAACTACCAATGGCTGTATTAGTAGATGGTAATTCTGCGAGTGCTAGCGAAATTCTCGCAGGCGCACTCAAAGATAATCGTCGCGCTCAAATCGTTGGTGCCCAAACCTTCGGTAAGGCTCTAGTTCAATCCGTACATTCGCTCTCCGATGGTTCGGGAATGGCGGTAACTGTCGCGCATTATTACACTCCCAATGGCACCGATATCGGTCATAAAGGGGTCACTCCCGATGTCAAGGTCGATCTTAGCTTTATGGAACAAAAGAGCCTAGCTGAGTCGCCTTCATTGTTGGGTAGTAATAAAGATCCTCAATATCTACGCGCCATTGCCGTACTCCAACCCAAAAATATGGCTACTCCAAATAATACCAACAAAGTTCCAGCGGTGAGCAGTACTCGTCAGAATTAGGAACTATCGAGTGTGAGATTGTAGTCGGTTCGCGGCTACAATCTCATATTTTTAGGATCGGCAGCATTTAATCGTTAGCGTCAAATTTCTCTAACAGGTCGATCGCGATCTTATAGCACTCTTCATCTCCCTGTAACTCAAACATTTGTGCCGCTAGCTTAATCGCTTTTATGCCCGTACCCGTGTTTCCAAAAATTGTTCCTACTAGTAACAAAGCATGGGCATTTTCGCTGTCAAGCTTCAAAGCAATATAATAATTTTTTAGCGCGAGTTCATTCTTGCCCTCTTTTTGATACTTCATACCAATTTCTTGGTATTCTATCGACATAGCGCGATCGTTATTGGCGATAAGATTGGTATTAGTCGATCGAGATGGGGTGGGATTATTCTTGACTGTCAAGCTTAGGCTATTAACTCCATCGATTGCCTGACTATCCACACCAGCTTGGGCAGAACTGATATTAGCAATAAGTAATGATGGTAGAATTAATCCAGTAACTAATGTGGCTTTAATAACTTTAGAGATGTGCGAAAGTTTCATGATTTTTACCGATGAGATTGGTTGATAATTGCGATCGAGCAAACATATTTAAGTGAGGTTGTTTGTGTCCCTCTGTCTCTATATACGAACGCTCGATCGATAGTTACGCAGAATTGAAAAAATTAATTTTGATGATCTTAAAAAGACGCTATACCAACAGATTTAATCCAGAGTGGAGCGGCACTCTCGTCTAGATTTGGTTTTCAATCCTTCTCTAGATATATTTTTAGGCGTTGGGAAAATCTTGTTTTCGCGAATAAATGCATTCTTTTCTAAAGCTTGTCCAAATTGTGTATTGGGTGAGATTGTTTGTGGATCTGCACATTTTGGTAAACATCGATCTTGAGATTCCACAACACCTCCATAGTTTTCTGTCGATCGATTTCGATTACGAGGTCTAAATGTAGCAATCTTAGTTTCACCTGATGAGTTAATTTTGTTGTAATTCTCAACTTGTTCGATCGCTCGATCTGTCGAGCTAGCATGAATGGAATTAACATTCCAAGTTAATAACAAAGGCAGGCTAATTAAGGTGGTAATATAAGTTATTGTGAATTTGGGTATGCGATCGTATTTCATGATTTCATTTGATTGGTAAGTATGACGAGTTAGAATAGCGATTGTCGATCGCCATTTAAACGTCAGTAGATCTATCGATCGTTTGTCTATATGTCGCAACTTTTAATCACTAGCACCAAATTTTTTCAACAAATCGATCGCCGATTGATAGCCGCGCTCGTCACCCTGTAATTTGAATAATTGGGCAGCAATTCTGACAAATTTTATACCTTCTTCTGTGTTGCCCAGGAGTTCGCCAGCTAATAACCAAACATCTCCATTGATAGGATCGATATTTAACGCAATTTCATAGTCCTCTACAGGCAAATCGTAATCTTGTTCTGCTTGAGTTGATATCTCAATTTGCTGGTATTGGATCGATCGGTTGTGATTATTAGCAGCTAGATCGGTAGTAGTTTTGACGATCGAGCTTGGATTATTAACTCGATCGATCGCCTGACTGTCTAAACCAGCTTGGGCAGAGTTAACATTGAAAGTAAATAAAGATGGTACGGTGAGTATGGTAGCTAAAGTTAATTTAACAGCTTTAGAGATGTGAGAAGAGTACATAATTTTTGCCTATTCGATCGATTGGTAGATGTGTTTAGTTAGAGGTATTTGATTGAGGTTGTTTGTTCCCCTCTGTCTCTATCTACGAACACTCGATCGATTAATTACGCAAGATCGAAAAAATAATTTTGATGGGCTTAGAAAGATGCTATGCAGGTATCTATAGATCGATGGGTTTCGATGGGTTCGATCGTTTTTCGGTGATGTTCGCTCTGATTGAATGGGTGAAATTGGGAGATAGATCGTTTAGCGGCTAAATTGGCGTAGGATATTCCTGTTAGCTATAATTGAGGAGTATCGATGCCCACTGATGAACAAGCACAGACTTGTCTGCGAGTTTGCCAAATGCTCTCTACTGGATTTCAACCAATCCATCTCTTTAGGTATAATCATGAGACTCAGACAGTTTATATTTTGGCTGGTGTGACTGAAAGTATTGAAATAGTTGTTTTCGCTGATAGTGAATGGGAGTTTAGAAATGAATAAACCGAACTTTAGTACAATGACCAGTAAAGATTTGAGAGCTTACGCACTGGTTCACCGAGAGGATGATGCTGTTTTTACTGAGTTAATTAAGCGCGTCAGTGAAAATGGCAAAAGATATCCAGCCCCCAAGACAGAAGCAGACTTAGCGGAAATGAAGAAACTCTTTCAGCGTAAGATTACGGGCGATAATTGAATATAAAAAATTTAGATAACCCAAGTTGATACCTATAGAATACCTACGATTTGTCTTGTTGCGCTTTTTACGTCGGGTTTCCCGACGAGCGCGCTCCGCAAAATCGTGGCTAATGTTGCAAAGTCCGCCTACTCGCAATACGGTTCGGTTAGTCAGCGACTGAAGTCGCCGCTAGTGATGCGAAGTCCGCCTACGCGGACTAAAACTCAAACAAATATTGCTTTAACCGAACCGGATTGGATTCACTCTAATTCAAAGTCCCTCTTTTCAATCTATCTGTGTACACATCTTTAGAACTAGGCAAAATTGGTGGAATCCCCCTAAATCCCCCTTTCCAAGGGGGACTTTTAGAGCAAGTTCTTTAAAAAAGGGTTTAGGGTTGAAAAGAAGGACTTCGATCGACTCTGTGCAAGCTTTTCAAGGGGGTTGGGGGATTCAGATCGATGACTAAGCAAATGGGCTTTGACATGTTTATTTTCCTGCATAAAACCACCCCGCCGCGAAAAAGCGGGTAGGGGTAATTCATGAATTACCCCTACCCTCATTTTCGCGAAGATCGAAGACACACTACCATTCGGTTGGGGTTTAATTTCCTATCATCAAAATATCCGCCAGCACTCCTGACTCCGCTTAATCCACCCCGCCACTCTGCTACTTCAATCCCAACTTTTTACGAAACTCTGGATCGTACTTTGCCTTCTCCCAATTTTTGGCGATTTTCACCTGTTCGGGAGTTATCTGAGTTCTATAAGTCTTGCCATCTAATAACTCGTACTTCATAAATGATGCACCATCGAGATTGGCACCGTCGAGATTGGCACCTTGGAGATTGGTACTTCGGAGATCGACTCCTTCGAGATTGGCATAGTGGAGATTAGCACCTTGGAGATTGGCAACTGTAAGATCGGCATTTTTGAGATTGGCATTTTTGAGCTTGGCACCATGGAAATAGGCTTTTCTATTGTTGAAGTTATCGACAACTTTGGGAGATTTTTCATTAGGTTCGGGATCGTCAGGACTATCTAGCGGTAATGGCGTGGGGTAATCTCGGCCGCCTTTTCGGCGGACTACCGAACGTTCGAGATTAGCACCTTCGAGATCGGCATCTTTAAAATCAGCACTTTTGTAATCGGCATTTTTGAGATTAGCACCTTTGAGATTGGCACGGCGGAATCTGGTATTTCTAAGGTTGGCATATGTGAGATTTACACCTTCGAGATTGGCATCTTTGAGATTGGCACTTTGGAGATTTACACCTTCGAGATTAGCATCTTTGAAATTCACACCTTCGAGATTTCTATCACTTAAATTCAAATTACTCAATTTATATCTCATAACTCTCAATCCTTCGATCGCACCTAATAATTCGTTGCTAGATTGTTTTCGATCGGCATTCTCAATTGTCTTTAAATGAAAAACAATCAAACTCTCTCTTCCAGCAAATCCCAATGCTATGCCAGGAATAATCATCCCTAACACCCACAATTTTCCACGATTCCATAACTGATGCTTACTACTAGCCGCCAAAAAATTATTAGCGATCGGTAATAATTCAACTACTCGATCGGGACTATTTACAAATTTCCTCGCATCTTTCAACTTCTTATTCTGCCACAACTCCTGCTTAGATTTATTACTCTTCTCCCATCTCTTCGCTCCCGCCTCAATTTCTGCAATTTGCTCCAACTCCTCGCGATAATCTGCCACCCAATTTTGTAATCGCTGCCAGTTATCGATGATTTTCTCATGGATGATTTCAACAGTTTCTACACCTGTTTCCGCATCTCGATCGGTTGTTAATAGTCGCTCTGTTGCCAGCGGTACCACAATTTCTCGCCAATTATCTTCCCCAATTTCCTCACGAGTCGCGATCCGGCGGGTAGTAGTGGTGGTTCCGGCTCCAGGGGTAACTAAACGGCAGAACACCTGTTTGAATTGCTTGATTCGATCCTTGACAAACCGAGCATAGATTTCCTCCGCACGATTGGCGAGAGCGGTATTGATGCCTTCCTTACCGCAGATTTTCTCATACTGTTCGTGAGTGAGTAAGCGCGGTTGTTGCTTTGCCCACAGGAGATCGAGTACCCACTGGAGAATGGCGAGACTGCCATTGGTGGTACCGACATCTTGTAACAATCGATTGACTAAACCACCCTCAAATTGTACGCCGAGTTTGTCGGCTGGTTGGGTAATCGCTGCTGTCAATCGATCGCGTGTCATACTCCCCAAAAGCTGGGGCGAATATCGCTCTAATAGTTGCCGAAAATCGCTGTCTTGGCGATCGCTTTGAATTGTCGGTAAAAAGTCATTTCTGAGCGTAAATATCAGCGTAAATTTCGGTACATTATTTACCGCATCGGCAAGACTTTGAAGAAATACTTGTCGAGCTGCTTCATCTTCTGACTGGGTAAATACCTCCTCAAATTGATCGATAAATAACAACACCCGATTTTCGGTGCGGCGAATTTGGGCGAGTTTTTGAGTCAGTAAAGTACGATCGCTAGCTAGATCTATTTCTAATTCGATCCGCTGGAGATCTGACCCCACTAATCCCCGATGTTCGCAGTTCAAAATTGCTCTAGCTAAAGCATCAAAAGGTTTTCGCCCAGGGCGCATCGTAATAATCTGCCAATCCCGCTCAAAATTTTTCTTTAAAGCAGGAATCAATCCTGCTTGCACCACCGAAGATTTACCACTACCAGATGCCCCAATAATCGCGATTAAAGGTTGATTCCAGACTAATTGATACAATCGATCGATTGTATCTTATCTGCCATAGAAATTATCGGCATCAGCTTCAGTAAATGCAAATAAACCTTTATAGGGCGACTGAACTTTTCCTAAACCTTGCCAAGTAATAGAAGGTGCTAACCGATTTTGAATGATAATCGGCAACCAACTGACATAGGGATAGTCTTGTTCGAGATTAACCAACTCCTGACGAGCAAATTTCACTGCATCATCAAATCGCTTACCGTGGGTAAAAGCTTGGAGAAAACTTTTTAAAAACTCCTGAGCAATTTTATCGGGAATCGGTTCGCGCATCACGATAATTCGATCGATATTCAGCCTTTCGAGTACGAGGGCAATCCCCAAACCATCGCAGGAATTGAAGATCGCAATTTGGACTCTTTGCTCGATCGCAGGTTTGAGGACATCCTGCAATTCATCCATTGTCAGGCTATCGGTGGCGTTAATACAGATTCGCCCCGTATTCGTATTTTCGGTATGCGAATGTCCAGAGAAAAAGATAATATCCCAGCCCTGACGATCGGCGAGAGCTTCTTTTAATTCTATTCTAGTTGGTTGAGCTAAAATTGTTGGTGCTTCTGCATCATTTTTACAATATTGCTCGATCGCTTTTTTGTCTTTTTCGATATCGATCCCGCGACTATCGCCCAAAATAATCAGGATTCTAATTTTCTCCCGATAAAATCGCGGTAGTCGCGCTGCTTCAACACCAGAGAATACTACTTCTACCCCGTCGGGGAAAAGATTCCATTGATGAAAAGGCTGTTTTCGGAGATCGGGACATTCACTAGAAATAGTCACCCGCAAATTCTCTTGGCGATCGACGATCGCCTTTCTAATTTTGGCAAATTCTGGCGATCTACCCCAATCATTTAATGTTGTCAATAGTGTTTTTGCAGATTCCTCGAAAGCCTGCCGATTCCGTTCGTTATCGTGCTTGTTTTCGACATTAACTTCCTTGAGATTTATCCGAAAATCGTCTGTTAAAGTTTGACAATCTAGATCGAGATCGCGATCGATTTCTATTTCTGGTTCATCTACTCCTCGCAGTAATTTATATTTGTATAATTTAGCACGAGCTTTTTGATAGTCATGATACTTACTGCGATCGAATGACCGCACATTCTTTAGCCCGAACAGTAGATCCGGCTCTTTCCCTTCAATTCCACCTTTAAATTCCACCTCATACAAATCTTTGGTAAGGGGTGTGAATTTTAATTCGATAACGTTGTTCATAATATTTTAGATTTCGTATAATTCAATTTTGCTTATACCATCAAATTCGATTTCAATGCTGAATCGATCGCCATCTTTAGCACCATCTAAAACAACTTCCCCAGAGAAGTCTTCTGAGATCGTCTCGAACGAACCAAGGAGCGTGCCATCCACCTGGAACACACTAAATTTAAGCCCTACAGGTAAATATCGATCGGGCGATGCTGGATGAAGCTGTAAATAAATATCCGAATTTACATCATCAATTTGGGCGATCGTAATTGTTAAGTCTACAGTCGGACTCTCAGGCGTAGAACCTAAATGAATTTTTCGATTTCCATCGATTAGCTTGACAGCTTGGATCTGCGATCTGTTTCGTAAAGCAGGGGCTAAAGTTTGAGGAACTAACAATCGATCGATCTCTTCCCACGCACCACTAAATATCCCTTCCCACCATTCGCCCAATTTTACTCGCTTCACAACTGGCTGAGATTCGAGATCGCAGAGATAATCGATTAGATCGTCTGTAGATTGCAATCGATCGAGCCTCACGATCTCGCTATATTTAGGCATAAATCCGATAATTTCGGCACTAGTCAAAGCTTCATTCAAGCGCACGAATAAATAACCAACTCGATCGATCTCTAGATCTTTAGATAAAGTTACCGTCGCTGTATTTCCAGTCACAGGGACACATTCAATTTTGCCGATTTTGCCAATTTCTAGCGCAGCGGATTTCGATAGATATTGTATCCACCAATCTTCCGATCGATCGTGCTGAGTCTCGAATTGCAAGCACTGTAAATACCAACTGGCGGCATAGACAGCCAAACTGTTGAGATACATCTGTCGATCTTGTTTCAGATTTGTGACTCGATCGAGTATGTATTTAGGAATACCGATCTGTAGTGACATGGGATTTAGCATAATTGTTGGTTCTGTTGGTTCGGGGATAGATAAACTAAGTTGCTACTAATAATCTCAGCGGTTAGAAATCGCTGCTCATAGTGCAAAGTCCGCCTGCGCGGACTAATTAATACTTCAGTCCGCCTACGCGGACTTTACAACATTAGGCACGATTTCAATCGGTGCCAATTTTGACTATCAACATAAATATTTACGAAAATAATCATTAAATTTACGCAACTGTCGATCGTGAAAGCTAGCAATAGTTGTGTGCGTATCGATCGCAAATTCTTCAGCTATATTTTGAAAAGTCCTCCTAGCCAATCGCATCAATAATATTTTTTGCAGAGTCGCTTCCGGCTTACCCTTGATATGAGCCTTAGCAAAATGTCCTTCAGGATCTGTCTGGATAAATTTCACTAATTCATCTGCTCTAGACTCTGACTCCATTTCGGACATCTTATCAATTTGAGCCTCGATCGTAGGATTTGCCTCGATCGATACCGACTCATAACGAGCACGATATTTTCTCATTACATCTTGAAATCGACGATTAAAAATCCATCCGATCCATTGCATTACCCGATATTCGGATTCGTATCGATCGATATTTTTCAGTGCTTCGAGTAGCGTAATATTGACCGCTTCATCTACAATCGATTTGATATCGGGGATGCCCGACCATCGAGAAAGTAGAGCCTGTCTAGCTCCTGCTAAGTCTGAGGAAATCTCTTTTAATAATCGATCGATCTTCTTGCGAATGGCTCGATCTTTACGATCGCTACTAGCCTGAATTTCTAATACTAAATCATTGAGTTCCAGATCGCGAGCGTTCATCTGAATTTTTGGTGGTAGTTTGCCCTTAATGTTGCATAGTAGCATGTTAGTCACATGTTTGACTCCTAAAATAACGATCGAAATCAGAGCGCAGCGGCGGGTGCAGTTCCACAACACGATCGAGATCGCTCCTATTTCTGATTACGATAGCTACAAGGAGTTTTTACGCAGAATTTGCCAAAACTATCCACTATCCCCTAAGTTACGCCCGACGCAGGGTGTTTTCATACACCGACAGAAAAATCTTTCAGTCCACTGAAGTGGACTTTTGCCGTTAGCTTTTGCCGTTAGCCCGCACTTTAGTCGCGGGCGGTTGCAGACTAAGTACCAGGGTTTATCCATTTTTATTTTCTTGTATGAAACCACCCTGCCTAAGTTAAGCTCGACGGACGAGTTCGCGACTTTGTTGGTGTTGCCAGATTTTAAATATTTCATCGCGACCATCATTTAATAACGATCGATCGAGTTGATAACTACCCGTCGTTCGGTTCGATTTATTCGAGCCAGATTGAATCGGTTGAACCTTTAATCCTAATAGTTGGAGAAAACGGTTCAGAATGGTAATCGGATTAACTTCGCCATTATTATAGTTGGGCATATCGATCCCGATCGCGCGTTTGATATGTTGGCTGCACAAGTAACTAATTCGTTTGAGCGATATTAGATCTGGATCGGTAATTTGTAGCTGTCGATCGCAGTCTAAAAAATTAATAATACCCAGTGCTAATAACCCTTGAATTTTGAGAATATGATGATTGACATCGGGTAAAAAAGTTCGATCGGGGCTAACTTCTCGATCGCGATCCCAGACTAAATAAATCGACTGGGGTAAATATTGCTGATGATTGAGTAGATAGAAGTGAGTCAAAAGTTGTCCGTAATAACCCTTATCATCTTTTAATTTTAATTCTGGAGTTACTGTCACACCATAACGCTGTTGAAGAGTATATTTCTCAATTTGAGCGCGTTCGATATCGGTAATAAAGCGTTTATTCGATAGATATTGATAGTCCCGATGACCGAGATCTTCAGCAGCCGCAATCGCACGAGCAGCTTGGAGTTTAACCTGCTGCTGAATTTTTTTAGTTTGGGTGCCGATTAAATTGTACTCGCGATCG
>NZ_JANPLS010000324.1:0-3135 GCF_031422475.1 Chamaesiphon sp. VAR_48_metabat_403 | reverse complement strand
CCTATCGCTTTTGCCGCTAACTGGCTTTTGTCACCAATTTCCGCAATAAATACAGTCATGAAAGTTAAGCCTAGTAATTGCAAGTTCTTAGATGGGTGATGGGAGGTGGGAGGTGGGAGTTCAGAGTGTGGGGGGTGTGGGTTGTGTGGGAGGTGTGGGGAGACGAGAGTAGAAAAACCTAAAACCTAAAGCCTAAAACCTAGAGAACCCTAATAATACTAGGAATACTGGCGATCGAGTCTAGCTTACGAATTTCGGCTAGTGCTGATTCAAAATCGCCTTCAGAGACATCGTGAGTCACCACGACGATTTCGGCGCGATCTCCTTGAAAGCCAGTTTGGACGATCGATTCAATACTGACATTATGTGCCCCAAATCGAGTTCCTAATTTACCGATAACACCAGGCACATCCATACACAAGAATCTGACATAGAAACTGCTCCGCAAACTTGCTAGGGGAGCTATGCTAATGTAGCCATCGTGACTACAGCTCAAGAGCGGATGGAGTGCCGTACTGGGCGAATTTACCACATCTTCGCGACTGGGTTTAGATTGGATGACACCGACGATCGCCAATAGATCGGAAACAATGGCTGAGGCTGTCGCACCAGCCCCCGCTCCGGGGCCGAATAACATCACTTGTCCCAAGGGGTCGCCTTCGATTAAAATCGCGTTGTACACGCCATTAACTGTCGCTAGGGGGCGATCTTTGGGCACGAACGTCGGATGTACCCGCACCGATACCGCGCCATCTTCTACCCGTTCGGCGATCGCTAGTAATTTAATGACAAAATTGAGCTTATCTGCATAGGCGATATCTGTCGCACTAATTTTCCTAATCCCCTCACAAGACACATCATCGCGCTTAATTCTGCCCCCAAAGGCGAGTGATGCCAAAATTGCGATTTTATCCCCCGCATCCAAACCATCCACGTCAGCGGTCGGATCTGCCTCCGCATAGCCGAGATTTTTAGCATCGGCGAGGATATCATCAAATTCGCCACCTTCGACGGTCATGCGGGTGAGAATATAATTGGTGGT
The DNA here is from genome assembly GCF_031422475.1 of Chamaesiphon sp. VAR_48_metabat_403. NCBI lineage: Bacteria > Bacillati > Cyanobacteriota > Cyanophyceae > Gomontiellales > Chamaesiphonaceae > Chamaesiphon > Chamaesiphon sp. VAR_48_metabat_403. The sequence goes on along the minus strand of NZ_JANPLS010000324.1, from coordinate 2,093 downwards.
ACCGTTAATAATCCCCGTCACGCGTTGAATCCGGTTGACTCCCAGGGACTGTTTTAAGGGTTGAATGACGGGAATTCCCCCGCCGACAGCCGCTTCTAGCATTACATAGACACCCGCTCGATTGGCTGCGGTAAAAATTTCGTCGCCAAATTTGGCAATGACGGCTTTATTGGCGGTGACGATGTGTTTGCCATGTTCGATCGCTTTAAGAATCAGACTGCGGGCGGGTTCGATGCCACCTAGTACTTCGACGATAATTTCAATTTCGGGATCTGTGACGATCGAGTCGAGATCTGTCGTCACTAATGCTAATGGTAAATCGACATCGCGCTGTTTGTCGATCGATCTGACTCCGACTCGCGCAATTTCCAGAGTCTGAAGTAGGTGATGTCTGCCGACTGGATCTTGTAAAATTTGAACTGTACCCGTACCGACAGTACCCAGTCCGAGGATGCCTATTTTAACCACAACTTTATTTTTTAGATTCACGCTCTAGTTTCGATCTTAAACTAGTTCGCACGGCTCTTTCATATTAGATTGCCGATCTCGTTTCCTGCGCCTCTCCTTTAAGCTTTATTGACTTTATCGCAGGATTGACGATCGGTCAGTGCAAACTGAGACTTCTTAGGTATTATGGTATACTCGGCGACAATTTGACAGAATTCTTCACCGTCGATCGACACACAACAACACCGAGATATCTACCAATCGATCGAAATTCAATTGGATGCCAGCGAAATGGATCGATCGCGCACTACTTGACTGAAATCTACCCATAAAGCCTAGAGCAACAATCCCCCGCATGTAAATCCCCTCCTCGGAGGGGATTTTTAAAGGCATCGGTGCGAGCCGCAGTCTCCCAGTTCCCTCGTCTCCCATCTCATTTAACCTCAAAGGGCATCTGTTTGAGCGATCGATCTCCAGCGCGAATTTCTACTTTCCACGCGCCTGAAGACGCATCTAGCGGGATCTGGTAGCGACAGGCGGTATTCCAGACTGGGGTGGTAATATTTTTAGTCTCGTAGCGATTGGTGTGGGCGACTTTACCAGCAACATCGAGCCAATTGCAGGTGAGATTTAATGTTTCGCCGACTGGCGCATCGTTGAGCGTGACGCGATAGACAATTTCCGCGCCTTTAGCCACTGGATTTAAATTCTCACCACCATCGCGCACGAAGCTAATGCGATCTTGGCTGACACTGATTTTGGCAATCGTGCTGGCTTTATTTTGGAAAAAGAGACTAGTCCCAGCTACTAGCATAACTAATGCGGTAACTCCCCCGATCGCGATGCCGATATTGCGGTTGCGCTGTTTTGCTAACGCCTCTTTCCGCTGCACCTGAATCATCGCCTCATCTAACAGTTCCGGCGGGAGATTGAGTTCTTGCAGAATTTTTTCGACTTCCGATCGATCGAGTTCGTCTTGTTGGCGATTTGCCAATCGCTCAACTTCCCCAACAATTAGCTCTAGTTGCTGTGTGGTCAAGCGTCGTTCCATAATTAATTACATTCGAGCTATACTCTATTATTTTAGCAAAAATCAGGGATCTAAATCCCCTATCCCCTATTCCCTATCCCCCATTACTTGAGTAAAAGCGACCTTTGCCGCAGCTTGCTCGGCGGCTTTCTTAGATTGTCCCGTACCCGTGCCCAATTGTCGATCGCGAAACCAAACTTCGGCAATAAAACGTTTAAACCTGTCGAGCTTGAGCGGATCTTCATAAACGCGGTATTCTGGTAACGCCTTATAATGCGCTTGCGTCCATTCTTGGAGCGCATCCTTATAATTTTGACGCGCGGGATCTTGGAGAATTTCGGTGGCTAATTGTTGAAAATGCGGATCTAGCCAAGGGCGGACTAATTGCAGATTATTCGTCGTTAGATACAGTGCGGCGAGTACCGCTTCAAACGCATCCGCCAGCCGCGATACCCGCCCTGAAGGATCGCCCACCGCTGAAGCCGCTAGAGTGAGATAGCGATCGAATCCATAACCATCGGCTAATTGCGCTAAAATCCGATCGCTTACCAATACTTTCCGCACCGCCGAAAAATCGCCCACCGACTTGTCGGGATAAGTTTCCCACAAAAATTCG
>NZ_JANPLS010000323.1:0-7849 GCF_031422475.1 Chamaesiphon sp. VAR_48_metabat_403 | reverse complement strand
CAGCGCGGTCTGCGGTGAACATTCCCGGACTTCACCCCGATGCACTCGCCCAGCTCAAACCCTATCTGCAACTTGCCGAAACGATCGGAAATATGGTCAGTCAATTAGCTGGCGGACGGATTAACGATCTTCAAGTTGGCTTATATGGCGATTTGGCAGAACAACAAACCAAACCAATTATTACCGCCGCACTCAAAGGCTTATTATCTCCCGCCTTGCGCGAACGGGTTAATTATGTCAATGCTGGGATTGAAGCCAAAGAGCGGGGCATCCATGTTTCTGAAACTCGCGATGCTTCGATTCGCGACTATGCAGCGACACTCAAGCTGATTGCTAAAGGTTCATTGGGTCAACATTCAGTGACAGGCGCGCTGCTTGGCGATGCCGAGATGCGAATTACCAGCGTTGATGATTTCCCCGTTAACGTCGTACCTACTCAGAATATGCTGTTTACAGTCCATAAAGATGTACCCGGCATCATTGGCATTATCGGTTCGCTGTTGGGTAAATTTAATGTCAATATTGCCAGTATGCAAGTCGGACGCAAAATCGTGCGCGGCGATGCCGTCATGGTACTAAGTCTCGACGATCCGTTACCCGATGGAATTTTGGCAGAAATCAAACAAGTGAATGGCATTAGCGATGCTTATACCGTAACGCTAACCAGTTAGACGATCGATAATAGTTACAGATTGAGAGATATCTCTCGATTTCAAGATCCATTATGTTACTGTGGTGGGAGATTATTATCTATTCACCACAGTTAATACCTAAGCATAGTTATTAGAATTTATACATTAATATCCAGAATCATGTCTAATAGCTGGTGGGAAATTAAAATTGACTGCGTACCTAATTTAGAAGAAAGTATCTTCTGGCGACTGAGTGAATTTGGGTGTAAAGGAATGTCTACACAACAACAAGGTCTGGAAATTGTCATTTCGGCCTATATTCCCCAAGCTCAGGTCAAATTATTCGAGGTATCAGATCTGTCTGGACGATTTGAAGAAGATGCGACAGAACTCGGCTATCCGTTGCCAGTCACTAAATGCAATCTGATCGATGAGGAAGATTGGTCGAGTAGCTGGAAGCAGCACTGGCAACCACAACAAATCGGCGATCGATTATTAATTAATCCAGCCTGGTTAGATACGCCCACAGATCCAGAACGAGTTACTCTACAACTCGATCCTGGTGTTGCCTTTGGCACGGGTACTCATGCCACAACTCAATTGTGCCTAGAAGCCCTCGAAATGCGCTTGCAACCAGGGACAAATCTCACAATTGCCGATATTGGCTGCGGATCGGGAATCTTGTCTACAGCGGCAATTTTGTTAGGTGCCGAGCGAGTTTATGCTGTCGATAACGATCCGCTAGCCGTCAAAGCCACTGCCGAAAATCGCGATCTCAATTCGATCGCACCTGGCAAATTAATCGTCGATTTGGGCAGCATCGAACAGCTTCAACTGATGATTCCCGCACCGTTGGATGGTTTTGTTTGCAATATTTTAGCCGATGTCATCGTCGAACTCGCGCCTTCAATGGCTGCGCTCGTCAAACCGAAAGGGTGGGCGATATTGAGCGGAATTTTATCGAGTCAAGTCGCCGATGTTTCCCACGTATTGGAAAAAAATGGCTGGGTAGTCGGGACTGTCTGGAACCGTCAGGAGTGGAGTTGCATTAATCTCAAGCATAAGTAGGCTTTAGGTGTTAGGTTTTAGGCTTTAGGTTCGAGCGGTTAAAGTTGTCATTTTGCTTACTGAAATTGGCATCACTTAGCAGCAATAGCGATCGAAGTAGTTAATTATCTTTAGCCATACACCAGAATTTATCCTAAAACCTAAAACCTAAAACCTAATACCTAATCCACATCGCCCGATGGACTGGCAAACCGCGATTGAGGGTGGCTGTTTCGCGTTCGGTGGGGATGCCGAGGGGATTGGGTTCTAGCCACTCGGCTTGAGTGCGAAGGAATGCGGGATTTTCGCTAAATCGATCGCACATTTCTTGAGCTACCCATTCGAGGTCTGATTGTAAGAAGACTTCGCCGCCACTGGGTAAATAGCGGGCGATATCGTTGACTAATTCTGGTTGTACTACTCGTCTTTTGGCGTGTCGCTGCTTGAAACAGGGATCGGGATATTGAATGCTAATTCGCTGTAGTTTACCTGCTGGAAGCGATGCAAGGAGGGTTTCCAGCGAGGTGTTAATATTGCCAAACACGTAGTGGAGATTAGTGAGTTCGGCTCGATCGCGGATTTGGTTGGCTTGGATGACCAGAGCTTGGCGAATTTCAATCCCTAGATAGTTCCAATTTCGATTGTGTTGCGCCAATCGCAGCAAGAAGCTGCCCGCAGCACTACCGATATCGAGATGGATCGGTGCTGCCAAGTTAGGATAAATTGCCGACCAGTCGGGCGGAATTAGGGGCTGCTGATAAATAATACTTAACGGATTAACGTGTTGTCTGACTTTGATCCGAGCCATGCTACCAAATTTGGATAAATTGCCGACCATTCAGGCGGGATTAGGGGCTGTTGATAAATAATACTTAGCGGATTAACATGTTGTCTGAATTCGATCCGAGCCGTGAAAATAGGGCGTTGTTGAGATCGGGATGAAAAGGGAGATGAAGGGAAGGGGTGAGGAAGAGGGCAACAAATAGGTTACGAAAAATGACGGTCGTGCCTTGAATCGATCGCCCCTAAAATAGTCATAATCTGGAGAATAAATTCCAAAAACCATCCCTACATATACGTAAAACTAGTAAATCTTAGATGCCGATAGTAGCAATCTAAAATTTACCAGTCAAGATGGAGAAGATAAACACAGTGTGAAGACGATCTCCTAGCAATCGGCATCGAGATCTGACTCGTGCAGCGGTTGTCATCTCCCGATCTGTCCCAGCGAGATCGAACAATTGCGGCGATCGACTATCTCGATCTATTCGTCCCCATTTTTATCAATTTGTTTGAGATGAATGTGCTTGCGTCCGAGGGAGATTTCAAAAACATCGCCTTCTTGCAAACCCATTTGCTTGGTGTAAGCAGCACCAATCAATAAGTTATTATTAGATTGAACGGTGATTTTGTAGCTGGCACTGCGACCGCCACGACCGCCACCAACGGCTTTACTATCTAGCTGAATGCCTTCAGCATCAATGAGAGCGTTAAGAAACTTCATCATGTTGACACGTTCTACACCATTCTTAGTTTCAGTGTAGTAACCGCATTCACGGGCTTTATCTTCTTTGCTCGCGCTGCCGAGGTCTTTGACTTTTTGGAGCAGTTCTTCGCCAACTAGCGGCTCAATATTTTTCTTATTACTCATCAACTTAGATTTCAAACTAGAGGGTCTAACGCTATCCGGCGTTGCGGTTTTGCAAAACTAGTCCTGCAATTAGTTATTGGAGGTTGCTATTAGCACTTATAACCATAGTACACTGACTAGAGTAAGTTTGTTAACTATCTCTATCTAAAAATACCATCTTTTTTAGAACCAAACGAACCTTATCTTAAAAGATCGGGTAAATACTAAATAATAGCTAGTGACTGGGCGACAATCTTCGTTTGAAAAAAATCCCGATCGCGAGATTCGAGCTAGTCAAGATCGGCGGATCGATTGTAGCAAATAGTCGAACATTAATCATGCTAAGTAATATGTCAAGATCCCAAATGTGCGATCGATACTTGGCACCACAAGCTGTCGGCGGGTCGATCGAAATTACCAGCACTCAAATTTTCCTAGTCACAATGAGATCGATTCAAACATGAAACTGACGACACGCGGACAGTACAGCGTCAAAGCGATGCTAGATCTCAGTTTACAGCCTAGCTATGGGCCAGCTTCGGTGAGTGCGATCGCCAGTCGTCAACATTTACCCATCCCCTATCTCGAAAAATTACTAATCGAATTACGCAGAGCGGGACTGGTAAAATCACTCAGGGGCATACATGGCGGTTATAAGTTGGCAAAAAAACCCACCCAAATTTCTTTGAGTGATATTTTAGTAGCCGTAGGCGAATCGATGGTTGTTGACAAACTAGAGCTTGATGAGTCGCGATCGAAGACTCAATCCACCGATACTCATTTAGCCGCAGATTGGGTGACATTAATGGTTTGGAAACGGCTCAACGAGAAGCTCCAAGCCGCTTTGGCTAGCATTACTCTAGCAGATCTCTATTACGATGCCCGCAGTTGGCAAGCCGCTCAGGGAGAGGTGACGAATTATATTATTTAGATGGGGAAGCGGGGAGCGGGGAAACTAGTAACATACACGCACTATCCACTATCCCCTATCCCCTAGATCTACATTTTGCTGATAATCCGGGTGAGGATTTCTACTCCTGAAAAAGCTTGCCAGCCGAAGAGACCGACGATGACGAGATTGATGCCAATATGGCTGTATCTTGCCCAATCCTTGCCCTTCTGCATGTAAGGAGATAAAGAAGCCGAGACGGCAATCAAGCCAGTCATGCCCAATCCTGCGAGTAAGTGAGGGCCGACGAATAACTTACCATTATTGATATAAGTAACTGCCATCCCGCCGATCGATCCTAATACCATCACAGCTAGGACGATCGAGCCGATTTGGTAGTGACGGACATTATATTTACCTTGAATGAGCTTTTTCTTATCCTCACCAGTCGCCGTCCGCGTTTTCCGAATTTGGAAGCCCAAATACATGGCATAGAGAGAAGTCGCCAATAAAATCCACATCAGCGGCGGATGGATAAAATTGAGATAGGGTTTGATATTAGCGGGAATGAAGTCCATAGGATCGGAAAAATTGACAAGAAAGTTTGCAGAATATTTATAAAAGTTAGCATAAAATTTGTGGGTGATGGCAAGAGCGTTCCGCCAGCAAACAGCAGCAGGTAACGCCACAATCTCCCAACAGTTTCGATCGCCAAAATTTATGACGCTTTCCGATCCAGTCAGTCTATTACTGCTTCAGTCCGCCAGAACGGGCAACTATCCCCAGGCGGTGAATGCCCTCAAGCGCGGTGCCCAGGTAAATATCACCGATGCAGAAGGCACCACCGCACTGATGTTTGCCGCCCAAAGAGGTGCTATTCAAATTGTCGATTTATTAATTACGGCTGGCGCAGATGTAAATATTCATCGCCGTCAGTTTGGCACTACCGCGCTGATGTTTGCCGCCGCCGCCAATCGTGGTGCGATCGTCAACAGATTATTAGCTGCTGGCGCGGATGTCAATGGGACGAATGAAGATGGGAGTACTGCCTTGATGGGGGCGACGCTAGCTAATGCGGTGGACATTGTGACGATGCTGATTGCGGCTGGTGCGGATGTGAAACAGATCGATACGGCTGGAGATAATACGCTGAATATTGCCATTAGTAACGATCGATCTCAACTCGTAGAGTTATTATTAGCTGCTGGTGCCGATGCGTGCTACCGCCGGAGTGATGATGGAAAAACACCATTGTTATTAATCCCCGCCGCTGGTGATGTTAGGATGCTCGAATTATTATTGGCCGCTGGTGCCAATCTGCAAGCGGTGGATAATGCGGGTGAGAGTTTACTGCTAATTGCTGCCGAGCGGGGCGATAGTAACCTAATTCAGCCGCTGATTCGGGCTGGGGCAAAAATCGATCTCCAAAATCATGATGGCTGGACACCGCTAATTGCGGCGGTAGCGGCTGGGCAAATTGAAATAGTTACAGCATTACTCACTGCTGGAGCCGATCCCAATCTTCAATCTCACGATCTCGAAACCGCACTACATTTAGCGGCGATCGAGGGTGATATCGATCTCATCCGGCTGTTGCTAGCTCGTGGAGCTAATCCCGATCGGATTACCGATCTGGGGGATACACCTTTGGTTTTAGCCGCATTACACGAGCATACAGCCGCCGTAGCAGCCATATTAGCTGCTGGTATCGATCTGAGTACGCACCAGCAAGGTGTGACGGCATTCGGGTTGGCGATCGTTAATGGCTCGGTGGAGATCGCTCGCATTCTGCTCGATGCGGGGGTTTCGCTGCTACAAACATTTAAAGACGGGCAAACGCCACTAATGATTGCGGCGATGCATGGTAATTTGGATTTGGTGCGATCGTTAATTACGGCGGGGGCGGCGATCGATCTGCAAGATGATACTGGTGCTACGGCTCTGATGTGGGCAACTCATCGCCAATATCCTGAGGTGGTTGAGTTATTATTAAGCGTCGGTGCAAATCGGAGTTGCAAAAATTTGGGTGGTTTGACAGCTCTCGATTTGGCGAAAATGAATGGAAATCGGCAATCGATCGATTTACTCTCTTGAGCTAGCATCAGCGGTAGGGGCAATGTCTTGTCGGTTTTTTTATTCGGAGGTTCCCTCCGAATAAAACCGCCGCTGTCTTGTCTCGCATAATCCGGGAGGTTCCCTCCCGGCTGCGAGCCGCTTCATGAATTGCCCCTACCGCCCGTTTCGCTTTTCACCACATTAAAAACGATAGCGACAGATGGGTTAGCCGACAGGATCGTCCAAATCCAAAATCCAAAATGGTATTATCGGTGCATAAAACCGCAACATCATCTCAATCACTATTTATCGCTGGCACCTCACCCCCTCAAATCTATGTCTCTCAATCCTTTGAGCATATTTTATAGTGTGCCCAGATGGGAATTATCCCCTTCTGGATACATTCATATTTCGTGGAGATGCGATCCAGCGGCGATCCCGGCGATTTGTCGAGCGGGAAACTTCGAGCTAGCGGGGGTATCGCGGGTAAATCTGCTGGAGGTAAATGCTAATATCGATCGATTATTACTTGCCGATCGGCAATTAACCACGGTCGTAGTTACCAATCTCTATCGCCAAGCTGCCGCCCAACAAGATCTAGCTTGTAATAATTGTTGGTTTAATTTCATTACTGCCATGACATATAAAGCAGCACTACATACTTGGCAGAGAGTACCCAAACCCCAACAGTCGGAAGATTTGTTCGAGCGGCTGATCGCACCATCTTTAAATATTCAGCAGCTATTAGCCCGCTTCGATCCAGAGTACCATCCTAATTTATTAGTAGGACTTCAGGCTTGGACTTATCGGGTGGTGAGATATAATTCTTTTGCCTATTTGCGCAAAAATGGCGATCCATATTTTGGCTTGTCAAATTTAGGGATTGTCTCGCGATCGAGTTGGGTGACAATTCGGACGGCGTTAGCGGGGAATATTATCGCCACCCAAATCGATACGTATAAATCGATCTGCAAAATTTTCAAAACCTACCTGACGAGATCTTCAGTCAGTGTCAATAATTTAACGCTTGCCGATTGGCAAAGTATTTTAGTCGAAATTAGAGCTAGTTCGATTGCGATAAAGCTGGAAGAATTAGCTGCACTTATCGATCGAATCGGTTGTCTGATTCGCGCACATTCTAGTCCGACGATCGAGAAATATGACGATCCCAATTTGTTTATTTCGGTTGCCTCTCAACTCGATCCGCCGCCAGATCCAGACACATCCGATGCAGCACTCGCTCAGGTCTTTGAAATTATTGCGAGTTTTATTAGCAATTTACCGCACAAGTCTCAAGAGATGCTTTCGCTCCGGCATCTCCAACAACTCAATCAAGTCAATATTGCCAAAACAATGTCGATCGATCAATCGCAGGTTTCGCGACAACTGGGTAAACTCTATCTGAAATTACTCGATCGCATTCATACCGAGATTCCACATCCAGACGGTAATGCACCTCAACAAAATAGTCAGTCAATTGCTGCAATTCAATACCTAATCGAAAAATATTATCAGCGAAACTAATTGCCCTGAATTCACATACAGACGGTCTATTTTACCCAATTAGTTAGTAGTCGATTCAACTAAAATTTTATG
>NZ_JANPLS010000322.1:0-11695 GCF_031422475.1 Chamaesiphon sp. VAR_48_metabat_403 | reverse complement strand
CAAAGGCTCCGGTTTCGATATCGATCGCGACAATCTTGCCATGATTACCTTCTTCTACTTGCGATCGAATTTACGTTAGAACCGACAAGCAATGTCTATTTGCTCTAGATTGTGGGAGTACTTTTTATGTCGATATCGATCCGTTATTGTCACAAACATATATCTCGATCCATTTAAACGATCGACCGATCTATTTCCACGATTTGGTTGCCAATCGCACTTTAATAGAATGTCCGATCGGTATGACTATTTACAATAGTCATCTTGAATCGATTAAGAACATCGGTGAAGAAAATGAGTTTGACGAGCGATGTCAGGTATTTGTTGGTTGGTTGTACGAGCTTGTCGGACAAATGGATGTGTACGATGGCGAGTATGTCGGGCAACCTTTATATATTAAAGGACAACATATACTCGATATCGTCGAAAAAGCTGGGTACTCTGATTTTTATTCCTGTTCTCTAGAAGCATATTTAGGTATGCCGTTCGATTCAGATCGAATATACTTTATCCCACCACATTAGTAGTATTAAACTCAAGGATGAGAAGGGACTGACCGAACTCAAGAATTATGCTAAACGGATGGCTGCGACTCCCGATCGTGAAGCAAAAGTCACCAAAACTGCCGATGTAGTAGTACCAGATCCACCTCAAGAAGTTAGTAAAGTAGCACCCCAATCCCAGATCGGAAAAACGCTCGACCGCCTCGGCGCGCTTCGCGATCGAGCCGAACCGACAACAAATGTAGACCCCAAGCAAGCATCTAGTGTCGTTTACGATCGAGTCTTCAAGTCAGAATTTGCTAAAGCTAAATCCGTCAACCGCGTTGAAAAGACGATCGAGGGGGTGAAATTTAAACTTAACCCTCAAACTCAGAAAGGAACGCGCTCCATCTCCGTTAAGCCAAGTAAAGATGACGATTTTGTCAAAATTGGGGAAGTCGATAAAGAGGGTAAATTTCAGCCAGATCCCAAACTTAACGATCCGAATGTTACTAAAGCACTCGATCGAGTCCTGGCGGCACGAGGCATCGATCCTCAACTAGTTAAAGAAGCTCAACAACTTGAAGTAGCCGCTCGATCGAAAGATCCTCAATATCTCCCACTCACTCAGGAAAACGCGCCCAACCCCACGCCGAATGTTGGCAATTCCCCTGAATTAGCCACTGCTGGTAACGATCCAGGTGTTAATACACCCAAACCCAAGCCGAAGACCAAAAATAACTCACCTGAATTAGCTGCTAAGACTGGCAATGCTCCATGTGTTAGCACGTCCAACTCCACCCCAAATATCGGTAATGATTCGCCTGAGTTAGCATCTGCCCCTGCCAACGATCCAGGCGTTAGCATTCCGACTCATGGCGAAAAAGAAGCTGTGCGAGTCCCAACTAATGGTGGCACTCCCGAAAGATCGATTCCTGAACCCGAAGTATCCCAAAGCCGATAATGTCACTAGATCTGACTCAATTAATGACCCAACACCGGATAATTCTGGTGCGATGTAATCCACTCGATCGCGAATGGATCGTCAGTACTCACTTGAGCAACTGCCAGCGGTGGCGATTGAATGTTGCGGTCGGTAAGGATGCGATTGCTTCGCCGTTTCCGCTGCTACTCGATGCCATCCGTAACGTCAGTACCGAGGGCAACTTTCTCTTCGATAACTATCTAACATTCGTCGCCACACTCGCGCCGTGGGCGCGACAACTCATCTACGAGCAGTTCGCCGATACAGAAGATATATTCGTTGGAGCAAGTAACCCACATTCCTTTCCCGTCATATCGCCAATACTGCTTAATGCTGGCATCGAACCGGATGACGTTATCGAATAAATCCTTAAAGACTTTCTTGGACATTTCGAGGGCTGAGGGGACGCTCTCTTTTTTCTCCCCCTCCGATTCAATCTTGAGAGTGAGGTTTTGGGCAGACTCGATCGCACTGTTTAAAGCCTCTTGACCAGCACCGAAGATGAAATCATCCAGCCCTTTGAATTGGTCATCCCACTTAACAGATAAAGTTTCACAGCCAAGTTCGGCAAATAACCGAGCCAATTTCTGACGGGCTTTCTGCACTCGCTTTACTGTCTTGGGATCGGCATCTCGATCGAAGGCGATATAAATATCACGTCCGTCTGTCGCGAGTACTTGAAGGTCGGGAATTAGGCTTAATTTGCCCTTTGAGCCATCTTCATGCTCAGACAATGATTTGTACCCACAATCGATACCAGGAAGGCTGATGACTGCATAGCCCATACTCAGACCGCTATAAGCTTTCTTTTCGCCTTCGGTAATAATTATGGGTATTTGAGGATGGTCTAGAATCCATTCCCAAAAGTCATTACCAGTCTTCTCGACATCATACCGACAGGCGATCGCCGCCCAAGTAGCTTCAGGAACGTTCGGACAATAGGCGCGGGGCAATTCACCTTCAGCCCCTAGATACTTTTTGAACTTCCCTGGCTTCTTCCAATCTGCTGGGGGATTGGTGGGCTTGAAGCGAAAATAGTTTATTTGTGCGCGATCGGCTAGACCATAGAACGGGGTGATGTGCCAGCCGCCGATCATCTTTCTTACTCGATCGAGCGTATTGTTCTTAATCCGCCCGTTGGCTATTCGGTTAACTCCCCAGTTTAATTTATCTAGGATGAAGAGGATATCATCATTCTCGATCTCCTCTCCACCGCGATATTTGCTCGTCCAACTCAGATCGACTCGTCCGACATTGAGACTAATTAGATCGGGATCGTGTTGTGAGAAGTCTGGAATACTGTCTAAATGTTCTCGGATGTCGTACATGGTTGATGCTCGTGATTTGTAGGTTTACAGAGCATCAAGGGAAAAATGGGTTAGAATTAGGTCACAAATATTTTGATGCTCCAATCCAGCATCAAGGGGAGATTGGACACATACTCTTCTACCAAAGCCTGAGTGATAGGGGATTCCAGCCCATTGAGCAGGTAGCTCTGTAGTAAAGTCACATTCCAATGGATTAAGCCGCCCTTTTCAAGCTGAAGCCAAAAAATCCCCTTCGAGAGTTTGGCTCGGAGTTGGGCAGACTGCCAGCGTGTCAGCTCAAATTTTTCTTGTCTGATCGATCGCTCGGTCATAAATTTAAATTTGTCGGGAGTTTGTAGCTTCTTAGGCATAGGTGATAATTGAGGTACGTTTTTTTTGATGTCACTCGACATCCTTTTGGGGTGTCGGGTGTTTTTGTTTGGTTTGGTTGAAAGAGGTTTTGCTGATGGCAAGGCATATCTAGATAATATCCAAATTCTAGTTTTTGTCAATCTGTGAAATCACAAAAAAAGTAGCCAAAAATATGCATATCTTGTGCCAATAGCGTGAGTGCAATTATTAAAAACCTTTTCAGGCAAAGACTTGAAGCTATTTTTAATTTAAACAGAATATTTATATAAAACTTGTGAAATGTCGCAGAAAAACCAAGCAAATAGGTACATGTTGAAGCAAAACTAAGCAAAATGCGAACAACATTCAGCCAGCGCAAAGCCGCCATCTCTCCAAACCTGCAAGCAGTATGAGCGACAAAAATGGCGGCATCGGTATAGTATGAATGCCTGGGATGATTGCGGAACCCTTGGGCGATCGCTTTGAGTTCCGCGATCGTGAAGGGTTTAGGCTTTTTTGGGGCTGGCAGCTTAACCCGTTTGAGTCGATCTAGTGAATTATTCCAAGGGTTAATGTTGCTCAAGATATATAGATCTTCTTGTTGCGCCCAATCCCAAGCCGCCGCCAAGTCGAATAGATAAGCGCGGATCGTGCGCGTCGATGCTTGCTCAGACCAGGCGGCGATGACATTAGCGGCGATATCCGGTGTAACTTTAGATGCTGGCTTGTCCCCTAGAAATTGGGTGAGTTTGGAAGCAATCCCCTTAAATCGGACTTGCGAGCTGTGGGACAATTCCCGCCCTTCCATTCGGTGCGCTGCATACTTGGCAAATAGTTCGCTGGCAGTAATATCGATATTCTGTTTCTTGACCTTGCCCTCTTGGGTGTAAATGGTCGGATCGAAACGTTTAGATACAATATCATTCTCGATCGCTGCCATCAGCACCTTAGCATTTGACCAGCCAATCGGATTGTTATGGTTCTTCAAAGTCTTGTGATACTTCTTGCTATCAACACGCCAGCGGATGATGAGCGATTTTCCTCGTTCTTCGATGTGCATAAAAACTGTGGGGCGATTTGTGGGGCAACAGACCAGCAAAACCCACCAAAACAGCACACTATTTTTAGGTATATAGACGCAAAAATTCGGCTGTTAGGATGTGTTTGTTTCCTAAAAGCCTTACCAGTGCTTACCTTTCCAACCAATGGACGTACCCCGACTCGAACGGGGGACCTCATCGATGTCAACGATGCGCTCTAACCAACTGAGCTATACGTCCTTGCCGTCTTTGAACATAACATAAACTTATTAAGTTAGTCAAGACTCGATCGAGTGGATTTGTGAAATAGTCAATTGTTGGTACTGAATGCTAGAATTATGAAATGTCTCCAAGGTTGGCCGATCGGTTTAGGCAGCGGACTCATAATCCGCGAGCGGAAGCTCTAGACAGGTTCGATTCCTGTACCTTGGACTTTAACTGAAAAACTCCTGCCTAATTCATGCCTAGTGACAAGCTAGTTGAAATCATCCATTCCTCCCATTTGGGGATATTGATTTTATACTCGACGTTCTTCGATTCCCCATCTAATTGACTCAAATCGTCGCCATCTAAATTCGGAATGATGAGAAAATGCGTACCAGCGATTAACAACGAGTCTTCAGGCTTGGCGATTGCGTGCGAGATTGCCTTGCGGATTTGGTAGGAACTCATCTTGCCTGCGAAAATTTGGGCGGTCTTAGAGCTTGTCACCCACTGCTGCTGGGGCGGTTTTTCTAGATACTTAACGCGAGTTTCCAATAAAGCCATTTGTTGTCGTAACAGGGCTAGTTCGGGATTAGACATACTTATTACTTTCAATCTGGTGTCGATCGAGGCTGCTAAAATTTGGGTCGATAGACCGAGCGGATCGGAAATCATGCTAGTGATGGGTAAGTTCCTTCCCACCCCCAGTCTCCTGTCTCGAATGCTGTATTGATGACGTGGTAGCGTTCGCCATCCTTTGTTTTTACCCACACACCATCAGGACTAAAACGTTCGACTGTCGCAGATTCAATTGCTGAGACTAGATTTGGACTTTTGTTGACCCGATTCCTAAACCAAGCCTGCGGATATTTTGGGCCTGAGTGAGAATTTCTCCATACTCGTTGACCTTTGGTCTGCCTTCGGCAATCGCCGATCTGGATGCGATTCGACATCTGGGGTGACTCTACTCTCAAGATTGCCGACCGATGAATCTTTCTGTAACCGCATTCACCAGCTATCAGCACTAGATCTTTGTCCACTGAGGCAACTCTTAGTGGTTTCCCACTGCGTCCATAGACGATCGAACCGATCTCAATATCAACACTCATACTCCACCTCCACATTTTCAAGATCGATATGAGAAAATGGCGTATTTCGATCGTTTGCATCAGTTGTATCGTCTGCAAAATTAGTAAAGTCTCGTTCCTCTGTCGTCCTAGCGCAGACGATCCCCTCTGGTTCGATCGTCTGCTTATCGTCTGTATTGCGAGTATCGTCTGCCAGATCGTCTCGATGATAACTCTTGCCCCGATCGGCATTGAGGTCATCCGCAGACTGTACAGACGGTGCAGACGATCCAGACATTTTTACAACTTTTTCTAGATAGATAATTCTGGTGCATTTGCGACCTTCGGTAAAATATGCCACTTTAATGCCCTGTTCTTCTAGATCGGGTGCTAACCGATTTAGTTGACGGCTGAGGCTGTTATGCGCCTTGGGGAAGTGTCGCGACCGCCGAAGACGGCGCGCAAGCTTCGGTAAGTAGCTGGATCGGTATGATTTGCTAACTCTTTTAGTAACTCGGATGCAGTGCCTTTCCAGACTAAATCGGTATTCTCCATGAGGCGAACGATCGCTTCATCAACAGGTGATGACTCGATTACTACTCGTCTGGACTCCTCACGGCTCCGGTTGAATACCTTCATAAAATCGCCATCTTTTAGTCCGATTGCTTGCTCGCTTGCGGTCGCAAATAGGGCATAATCCGCCATTCGAGGTAGATTTTGGGTTTTGGCTCTAGTTTCGGGAATCCGAGCTAATGTTTGGCTCAGTGCTGTAAGTAGTGTCCCTAAAGTTCTGGGTCTAGCTGCTGCCACCTTGGCATTTAGTTCGGCTTGGGGCAGTCTCTTATCTTCAGGAATCTCCAATAGTTGTGCCCCCAGTACTCGATCGGCTAGATCGTCACGAGTTACTAGAGCATCGATCGCGGTGATAATTTGGGGGCGCGTAAACTCGAAGGTCGTTTCCTCGTCCGTTGTATTTAGGGTGCGGGTACTAAATCCAAACCCAGTTGCCATTCTGCAAAAATCATCTGACTGGCTGGTGCTGATGTGACTCACATTGTCATAACCCATCACCCAGCGTCGTGTAGCTGCCACTGCTAATTTATGAGTATCGGATTGGGGCTTAATTAGTGGAGCTTTACCAGGATCGATTAAACCCTTGATAATTTCTGCTGCGGCTGTCTTGCCACTACCTCTGGGGGCGGTAATCACCAGAATGGGATATGTTTTACCAGGACAAAAGCAGAATAGTAAGAAAGTAATTATTAAAATCCATGCCGATCGATTGGCGTACGATCGATCTAGTGCCTCGATCCCTTTGGCTGCGATGTAGTCATCAGCCCCTTTATGCCCTCTCCACTTCATTTGAGTGATGCGGCTTGCCTCGCCTTCAATCTCTCGTAGAAACAATGTTTTGGCACGTTCGACCGTCCGAACAGTATTGGGATTGTCATCGCGATCGAAGGCTAGTACTATCTCTCTACCATTGAGAAACGGCTCTAACTCAGGGTGCAAGGTCTTCAGGTTTTCCCCTCGATTCTCGCGTCCAGCAGACTTGTACCCGTTGAATATCCATCCACCCGATCGAAGGATGTTCGCCAGTTGTTCGTTAGTACGACCCGCGAGTGTGCCATTATTCCGGTGTTTTGGCTCTGAGACTAAAAGGGTGAATACTTCATCTAGATCGTTCTCGTTTAGAGGATTCCAAGATCGAAAATTTAACTCAATAATATCTTCAGCGATCGCGCTGGCTTTGAATTCTGCCAGATGTCGTTCGCGTAGCGTCGGCTCTGCCGAATCGTCGATATTCGTAGCAAGAAAATTATTCATGGTGATGCTCTATGGATACTAGAGATTGCGGCTGCATACACCTTTCCCGCGCCAACGCTCCGCGTTGGCGCAGCCTCGCCTTTGGCGATACGGCAGGGCAAAGCCCTACGCGCTGAGGTTTCACGACTTTTTCGCTTACTAAGTTATCGCACCGAGTAACTATGAATAAATCAGTGCTTGGAGTCCGGCAATGGGGCGACATTCGTCCGAGCGCATTCGATCCACGACAACACTTTTCTTTCGATCGGGGTATGAGCCGCGCAAGTTTGCGATCTTATAAGGTTGTCCGGCAAACTTCTGAGTCGCGCTGACGCGGAGCATGGCGAGGGGAATAGTGATGACAAACAGAGACATCACACCCGCTAAACCTAAAACGATCTTGTGCATCTGGGTTGTGGAATTTTTCATGCTAGCTCCTCAATTTTTATTGCAAAGATAAGTAGGGAAACAGTGGATGCCAGGTCATTACTGTCGCGATTGTAAACAAACTCAGCAATCCGAGAATTAGGGTGCGCGGTTTGACCTGTCGATATTTGAGGATGTTATGCAAGATCGTCCAGCTCGTCAGCCAGACAACCAGTAGCACAATTTCTTTACCAGCAAATCCACCTAAATTTCCCCACATCGGATCTTTACTGGTAACGAGGGGAATGACCGATACCAGTTCGGTAACAAACCGCTCGTTAGCTTTCGACAGCTCTGTGTAATGATGGGTCAGCATCATCGCAATCGCCCCGATCCCACCACTAAATAGGGCAGCAGCAGCCGCTCCAGAGGTGCTAGGCGGTCGATCGGCTCCTTGGTGTAGCCCTTGCGGAAATTGCTTAAATTGAGTCCACAAACGGCTGTAAATCGGTGCTCGTTGAATTGTAGTCATAGAGAATTTTGCCATAATAAACCTCGACAATTAAATCGGAGATGGGCGATGTCTGTTTCTTCTTTCTCTTCGGTGGTTAAATTTATTTGATTGTTCATTAACAAGCATCGATTTCTCAAGCCTTTGAGGTTGAGTGCAAGTCGAATTTTATTTAAAGCTTTGTTGACTAATTTCTGAACATGAAACCTGTCAATAACTATTTTACCCTCTTCTCCCCATACTAGCGGGAGAGCCATTAAAATTATCATCTTGAATATTTATTAGCGATCGACAAAGTCGTTTCAGAGTATAGCTTTCAGTTTTTTTAGTTTAAAAATATTCCACTTGGAGTGGAATCTAGTCCACTTGGAGCGGAATAAAATAGCATCAAAATACACTATTTAGTATAGAAAAACTACTCGTGAAAAGTCGCTTTAGATAAGGCTTAGTGTGCTTAAGATTTAGCTTAGATAATTAGAATGGAATTAATCGAGCGAGCTTGCGATCTAGAAAATTATCTTTGAGACCAACATTAAGTTATTTAATATTTGTCAATCTACTCTTGAGCTACCATCGGGATCGGTCGATCTAATAACTCGCTCTGGGCAGTTACTCTATTGGAATTTAAGATGAAGAGAGTCGATCGAGATCGAGTCGGTCGCTTTGCAAATATTCCTTAGCTGTCATATCTTCTAGCGATACTACCAATCCCTCTACCGAACTAAACCGAGCCGATGGCGGCAGTAATTTCGACCACCCATTTAGAAATTCATGCCAACCTCCGCTGCATCGGGTGTTAGGGGACATTGCGGATCGTCGAATCGAGTGACGAACCAACAATTTTCTCCCATCGTACAATCCCCTTGAGACCACTGTGCCAAAGTGGCATCGATAGCTAGAATCTAACTGTCAGGTTCGTTAATCGTCACTTGGCTTTCGACTCCTCACACTTTTTGCCAATCTTGACTTGCCAACTTCGCGATGAATCGGATCTTGCAGGGCATTGACCAGATCCGCTGGATTGGCTGGTGTTCGCACTGCTGCCGCTGCTGGTGCTAATGCTGCTAATTGCGGTGTGGCGGTGAAGGGGTTGAAATTAGTCACGGGGAAAGTGCCTGTAAAGACTTGCGCCGAAATGGAGGATTGACTAAAGCGAAAGGGTATTTAGATCGTTCCCTATTTCCAATCGTAACCCAATGGTGTGAAGTAGAAAGTAAAGTTGCTGGCCTAAAATCGTCAACAATCCATAAACTCATCTTAATAGGGGTACTCTAACCCCCTTAAATTTTCCGATGTAAATTGCAGAGATCGCGTGATAACTAGGTACAATGACCCCAGACTGCTATGTCCTAGCATTTTCAGCGTTCGAGCATAAACCGCAACCTGAAGCTGTTTTCGTGGGAACGTAGCCCGAATAGTCGATCGATAAAATACCCCGATAAATCGTGCAGGTTTCACCCAATTTCGCTTTTCTCAAAGTTCATGACTTACAACTGGTGCGGTTGGGTTCTCAAGCGGAACGTTACTTCACCGAAGATCCCAACACCTGTCTGATTAAACTGCGACAGTTCGGCGAACTCCTCGCCCAGCTCGTGGCAGCGACAGTCGGACTGTATGAGGATAAAGCCGAAACTCAGATCGAATTGCTCCGCCGACTCGAATTGCGTGGGGCGGTTGGTGGTGAAGCTCTCGACTTATTTCATGAGTTGCGGAAATTGGGTAATCGGGCGACGCATTCGGGATCGGGCGAACAGCGGACGGCATTGAGCAACCTCAAATATGCGCGGGTATTAGGGATTTGGTTTCATCGTTCTTATGGCGGTGTGGCAGATTTCAAACCCAGCCCGTTTGTACCGCCAGCAGATCCAGAGCGAGAGACTAGCGCACTTAAAGATGAACTAGCAACACTCAGAGCCGAGATTGACGCTCATCGCAATAGTACTGAAGCTGCCCTGGCTGCTGCTGCTGAGGAAGTAGAACTCAGGCAACTAGCCGAAGAGTTACTTGTAGTAGCTGAAGCAGAGGCGGCAGAAATCAAGGCTAAATTAATCGGCATTCAAGCCCAGACAGTCGCCCAGAAATCGCCAGTAGTCCAGCAATCGATCGCGACTGCCCAGCAAAATGGTAGATACCTAGACTTAGACGAACGGGAAACCCGCCGCCTGATTGATGCCCAGTTACGATCGGCTGGTTGGGAAGCCGATACCGAGGAGATGCGCTACAGTCGCGGGGTGCGTCCAGTTAAGGGCCGGTATTTAGCGATCGCCGAATGGCCGACAGCTAGTGGAAACGCTGACTATGCCTTGTTTGCGGGGTTAGATATTATCGGTGTGGTAGAGGCGAAGCGACAA
Source organism: Chamaesiphon sp. VAR_48_metabat_403 (assembly GCF_031422475.1). NCBI lineage: Bacteria > Bacillati > Cyanobacteriota > Cyanophyceae > Gomontiellales > Chamaesiphonaceae > Chamaesiphon > Chamaesiphon sp. VAR_48_metabat_403. The sequence goes on along the minus strand of NZ_JANPLS010000322.1, from coordinate 1,225 downwards.
AGTAAGAATGTGGCAGGGGATATCGTTCAAGCCAAACGCTACAGCCGAGATTTTCAGCTTCAGGGGGATGCCGCTTTTCTGGGCGAACCTTGGAGAGAATATCGGGTACCGTTTGTGTTTGCCACCAATGGGCGAGAGTTTTTGGAGCAGCTTCGCACGATGAGCGGGATTTGGTTTTGCGATTTGCGTCGCCCTGAAAATATCGGTCGTCCGTTAAAGAATTGGTATAGTCCCGAAGACCTGATCGATAAATTAGCACAGGATCTCGATCGATCTCAGCAGCAATTAGAACGCGAGAGCTTTGAATATAACTTTATCCTACGTCCGTACCAAAAGAAGGCGATTCAAGCGGTAGAAGCGGCGTTAGCTGAGGATAAACGGACGATTCTACTAGCAATGGCAACGGGAACGGGGAAAACGAAAACCAGTATTACCCTTGTCTACCGACTGTTGAAGACCAAACGGTTTCGGCGGATATTATTTATCGTCGATCGATCTGCATTGGGCGAACAGACAGAGGGCGCGTTCAAAGAGACGCGGATGGAAAACCTCCAAACGTTTGCCGAGATCTTTGATGTCAAGGAGCTGAAGGATACCGAACCCGATCGCGATACCAAAGTCCATATCGCGACGATTCAAGGCATGTTAAAACGGCTGCTGTACCCCGCTGATGATGCGCCCACACTCACCGCCGGACAGTATGACTGCATCATTGTCGATGAATGCCATCGGGGTTATTTACTCGATCGCGAGATGAGCGATACCGAGCTAACTTTTCGGGACTTAAACGATTACATCTCCAAGTATCGGCGGGTACTAGATTTCTTTGATGCGGTTAAAATCGGACTGACGGCGACACCCGCGCTGCATACGAGTCAAATCTTTGGCAATCCCGTCTATGTCTACAGCTATCGGGAAGCCGTCATCGATGGTTATTTAATCGACCACGAGCCGCCGCTGCGGATTATCACCGAGCTGTCAGAGTCGGGGATTACTTGGGCGCAGGGCGAGGCGGTGGAGGTGTTCGATGGGAGTACTGGGCAACTCGATTCGATCTACGCTCCCGATGAAATTCACATTGAGATCGAGCAGTTTAATAAACGGGTGATTACAGAATCGTTTAATCGGGTAGTGTGCGAACAGTTAACTAAATATATCGATCCGGCTTTACCCGAAAAAACGCTGATTTTCTGTGCGAATAATGACCATGCCGATATTGTCGTCG
>NZ_JANPLS010000321.1:0-15805 GCF_031422475.1 Chamaesiphon sp. VAR_48_metabat_403 | reverse complement strand
AGGGAATATTCATCCGCAGCGACTCAATGGGAGATTGCAGGTGGGCGCGCTTCAGTCGTTGGCGGGTGCGAGAGCGGAAGATGATGTATTGGTGAGATTGACTGGGGTAAATCTGGCGATCGATAGTGGCTCGCAACAGCCGATAATTGAGATCGATCGCGAACCGATTCAGATTGCGGGTAGTTTGACTGGATTAGTTAAAATTCTCGGTACCGATCCGAGTCGGGAAGCAGCTTGTAATGGGGCGAAAACCTGCCTGAATGAATATTTCCGAGTTCGACATTACGATCGCAATTCCCAGAGCTTCAACGGGCAAATCGAGACAATTCGGATTCCCCAGATACCCGCCAAGAAGTCGGGATTATTACCCAGTACGATTCAAGATTTAGCAAAATCGCCTGCGGGCGATCGCGGCTGGTATATTTATGGAGAGCGACTGCGGGGATTATTTACCGTCGCAGCAATTCAACCGCGATCTTTATTTACACTGACACCACAGCGAGAGATTGTTGATGCCGATGAGCAGTTAGACTATCTCAATCGTCAACATTGGCAAAATATATCTAAAGATAAGGGCAACTTCTCGCAAGTTACCTTCAATCGTCGCACGCATGAGTTAGGAGATCGATCGTTAGCAATCCATTTATTCGGCGGGATTGGTGGCAAAAATGGCGATGATTTAGGGATCTGGCAAACTGTTACCGGACATTTCGCCTATGGAATGGGGACGGTAATTCGATCGACATTTACAGGCGAATTAGAGTGGAATGTTGAGTACAATCAAGTTTACGCCCACAACTCTGACGGGATTATTGCAGGGAAACAAGATTGGGCGACGTATATGGGGCATCTCCAGCGTGGCTGGTTGGCGACTCGCCCGGTTGCGGATTTATTAATTAGTTATCCACCCGTGACGGAAGATTACGATTTTGGCGGAATTAAAATTTCGCCGCTGACGGAATTAGAGCGACAATTACAGATTGCTGGCGCGCGTTATCGCACGGGCGACGGTACGGGAAGTGCGAGTGTCACGCCTGCGACATCTTGCGTACAAGATGCCAATCAAGCTTTATATGTCACCATTCGCCAGTTAAATAGTCAAGTTCGATCGCAACCGCAGATTCAAGCCTGGATTACAGCTCATCCCCAACATCCTCAAACGCTCAGATTTCGAGAGTTACAATCGTTGGGTACAGAGTTAGAAACCACCCTCGCACCTTTAGGCATCGTCCGTCAAGATTGGCAACAAAATGCAGCGAAGTTAGCTGGAATTGATGCCGAGCAGGGGTTTACGAGTAACAGCGATCCGATCTCTGGTTTAATTAGTTGGCAAACGATGTTACCGCGCGGCGCACAGGATGGTATTGCCAAAATCTTCAGTCGGCGGGGGGCAAATATTTGGTTTTTAAATACTTTTCAGGTAGGTGGAGTGCATCCAGATGTATTTCCGATCGCACCTACTATTATATTCGGACAAGTACCCATTTTATCGACTTTAGTAATTAGAATCTGGGCGGGAATCGTCACTTTACCTAGTTTATCTGGTTGGTTATTTACAGGTGGATTATTAGCTAGTTATGCGATAGTATCTTTAGCTATTGGCTTTCGATCGGGCTTCTTGAAATTTCATCTGCATCGAGTTTCATCTTCAGGATTGAGCAAAAGTGTTCGATCGATATTTTATCTTTTCTTCATGCCTGCTCTAGTAGAAGAGTTTATATTTAGACAGTTATTACTTCCCCACCCGATCGAAACACAAACATTTAGAAATATTTATCTGTGGTCGTTTATATCACTAGTTGTATTTATTCTCTATCATCCATTCAATGCCCGGACATTTTATAAATTAGGCGATCCGACATTTATGGATTGGCGATTTTTAACCTTGACGGGTTTATTAGGTGCTGTATGTGCGATCGCTTATTTAACTACTGGCTCAATTTGGTCGTCAGTAATCATCCATTGGGTAGTAGTATCTGCCTGGATCGAGATTTTTGGGGGTAAAGAACGTTTGGATGGGAGTAATAAGTAAGATGAATGGCGGAAGACTTTTAGCGTTTATGACAATACGATCTCATCTTTTTTTGAGTAGCGATCGATCGGTCTTGAATGCCGCGTTCGATCGAAATTAGCTGTAATTTAGCGATCGACCGAACCCATAATGATATCGATACTACCGAGAATCACGACAATATCGGCAACTTTTACCCCTTTGAGCAGATGAGGGAGAATTTGGAGATTATTAAAATCGGCAGCGCGAATTTTCCACCGCCAGGGGAAGATATTATCCTCGCTGATGATAAATATCCCCATCTCGCCTTTACCAGTCTCCACGCGCACGTAATGTTCCCCTGCGGGGATTTTGAAAGTCAGGGCGATTTTCTTACTAATATACTGGTAGTCGAAACCATCCCATTCAGATTTAGCACCCGCAGCTAGACGATTAGCCTCCAAGGATTCATAGGCACCCCCAGGAATTTGGGCGATGGCTTGGCGCAAAATTTTCACTGACTCGCGCATTTCGCCCATTCTGACTCGATATCGCGCCAGACAATCCCCCGCCGTCTCATACTGGACATCCCAATCAAACTCATCGTATCGCTCATAGCGATCGACTTTTCGCAAATCCCACTTTACTCCAGAAGCACGTAACATCGGCCCCGATAAGCCCCAATTAATCGCCATATCCCGGCTAATCGTCCCCACTCCTTCAACCCGCCGCCGAAAGATCGGATTATCGGTAATTAAACGCTCGTATTCATCAACTTTTGGCGCGAAATAATCACAGAAATCCGCACATTTATCCAACCACCCAGAAGGTAAATCTACCGCCACCCCACCGACTCGAAAATAATTATTATTTACCATCCGGTAGCCCGTCGCAGCTTCCCACAGATCGTAAATTAGTTCGCGTTCGCGAAACACATAAAACAACGGCGTACCCGCACCCAAATCCAACATAAATGGCCCCAACCACAGCAGATGATTGGCAATTCGGTTGAGTTCTAGCATAATCATCCGAATATAACTAGCTCGTTTCGGAATCGAAATATTGGCTAACTTTTCCACCGCATTAACAGTTACGGCTTCATTAAACATCCCCGCACCATAATCCCACCGACTGACATAAGGGACGTACATTAAAGTGGTGCGATTTTCGGCTATCTTTTCCATCCCTCGATGTAGATATCCAATGACGGGTTCGCAATCGACAACATCTTCTCCATCGAGCGTCACGATAATCCGAAAACAACCGTGCATGGAGGGATGATGTGGCCCCATATTGAGTACCATCGGCTCTGTCTTGGTTTCAAGCTGTGCCACGATCGCGACCTCCTGTTGCTACAAATACAATCTGTATCCTTAGCTGTCAGTATCGTGCGAATGCTCGCTCTCCGTCTTGTACATTCATCCGATTTTTTGGATATTTTGGCGATCGATCGGGGGGTAGAGAGTAGAGAATTTGCCACATAATTAATTGTTTATGCCGCCGTTCCGCTTGCAAGTGCTTATTATCTGCTTCGATCGTGAGGGCCAAGGAAACGTTCACCATTAAAATGAACTAGATGGTCTGGGTTATCGGCAATCCACACTTCAGTTTCCCATGCAATATCAGCAGCATTTTTGCGAAATTCCGCACGGTCGGGAAACGCTGTTACATACACAAGACCAACCTTACAATCTTTGAAGGCTTCCTCAAGTTCAACCCAACGCTTTGGTGATATGGGGCCATGACTCGTAACCGCTTCAATCAAAAATAGCCATTTCCGCTCTTCGTCATACACTACAACATCTGGCAATTTGTCATGTGACATTGGGGGTACGCCCAAAGATGCCAGGTATTCGGCTTCCAAGAACATTAGCTTTCCGCCTTCTTTTCGACTGCTGGCGGTATCACCAATGTATAACAATCGACCGCCAGCACCGATGAAGCGCGAACAGAACTCGTGAATAATGTCGGCATGAAGCTGGTTATGTTTACCAGGTGATAATGTGATGGTTTCGCCGCTTGGTAAACTAATTGGAATTTTGTGCAGATCGAGCGCGCGTTCATATTGTGCCTTCAATTCAGGCACTGCGTCCTTGTAATCTTGAACTTTCCCCAACCAGCCGCCGTGCCGTGTGGGTATTCCGCTAGAATCTCCAACACTGAATGATTTAATGAATAGTTATTGTCTTTGCTGTTAGTTGGTCGCGTCGGGTCATCTCGGTTTCGATCGACAATACGGGCTTGCTCGAATTGATGAAGTGTTTGTCGTCTAATGGTTTCGCGGCTATTCGGCTTATAGTCCATTCCATATTCATTACGGATGAATTCCATGATATTCACAGTTGGCAACAGCGGAGCTGTTGATGAACTCCAGTCATCTAAAGGTTTTATATTAGCTAGTGCCAAAAAGACCCATGCAGATCGGTCGTTACACTGTGCTTTTGGTAGCCCCAAAGCAGTCAACAATGCTTTTGCTTCATTTAATTTTTCTTTTTGTTGAGCCGTAAATTCCAAATTTCACCTCTTATATTGAGTCCACTACACCAAGCACTGAGTTCACGATTAGATCGATTTTAGCCGTTTCAAAAAACTTCAGCTTGTGTGTTCGATCGCCGATTTCTTTCACTCGATCGCGAGATGGAAATTTCATTACCCTAATTTCAGTAGCATTTACTTGTGTATTTCCTGAAATGCACCTGAAATAATTGTCCATGAATGATGAATTAAAAATAGTCGCAAGACCATAGGCTTCAACAGTAGATAATTCATCACCTAATACACCGATATAATTTGTCTTGTTTCCAAACCCAATCCACTCACAAAAGTGCATATTTGCTAGGTGAATGCCAGCGACCAATCGCCGCTTTTCATCTTTGGAAGAAAAACGTTTGAGCAACACATAAGTACTATTTATCATGGTATGTTTTTGATGGTCTTTGTTAAGCTTAAAGGATACATCTTTCTTATGATTACCTACCCAAGTTGCTATTAACGGTGTCACGTTATGTGGGCGATAAAGCGGAACTGTATTTTCTGCGCTAGTGTCTTCGGTAATATATTGGCGGGCGCGATGTTCGACCACACGACCAGTCGAAATAAAATATCCAGCAGCTTCAAAAGTTGTTTCTAAAGTTTCAGCCTGCTTCAAAATTCCAGCAGCATAAGCTGATTCAGGAATTCTAATTAATCGTAGATCGTTTGAATAATCGACTATCGAATGAACGGGATAATGTTTTTCATCAGCATATTTGATGCTGGCATCGCAGTCACTCGATCTAACTGTTATAGTATCGGCATTACTACCTTTAACGAAATAGCAAATAATATTTTCTTGAAGCACCGCTGAATCATCAGTCTTAAACACTTTGTCTCGATGTTTGAAAATATGAATTAAGCTCAGTGCTGATTCAGTTAACAAGTATTTGCGTAAACCCTTGAAATATAGTCCATTTGTGAAACTGCGAGGTGTTATCGTTACCATCTGTCCACCACTTTTCATGCAAGCCATTACAACGGCCATAAATGAAGCATATATATTCGGATCGCCATGATAAAGATCGGCAACCGCCTTAGCATAAGGTGAATCTTTTGCACTATATTTAAAATATGGCGGGTTTATTACCGATACATCAAAGGGCTGAATATTTTTTTCTTTATCTGGTCTAGCAAGTACAAAGTCTTCACAAAAAATTTCATAAGTGAAGGTTGCTAGTCGATCTCCAAACTTTCGCTGAATGATATTTAGCGTTTGTTCGAGGCTGTCAACTGCCTCACGATCGAGTTCATATAGTACAGCATGAACAATTTTACAACCCATCTCTAAGCAATGCAGAGCAGTAGAAGCAGTTAATGTACCAGTTCCTGCGCCAGCATCCAGAATGCGAATAGTCTTACTTTTGGGCTTGACAACCACAGATGCCATGTAATCAGACACCGCAGATCCCGTGAAGAACTGCCCCAATGTCTTCCTACTTTCCAATGATTTAGATCTGAGAAACGTACTTTGAAGGCTAATAATATCGTCTCTTGGTTCTATAAGTGCTTGCCGATTCAATTATTTTTACCCTTGCCTATATGTCTCGTACATTATAAATATTATCTCTCATTTGACTTAATTACAGACCAAAGTTGGGTGATTCAAACTTGGCTGACAAAAGCTTTGGGAGTAATGCCTTCCAACCGCTTGAAATGGCGATGAAAATGACTCTGATCCACAAATCCCACCATCTTTGCTACTCCCGCAATACTCAATCCCCCTTGACGTAATAATTGTTTTCCTCGATCGATCCGACATCTTAAAATATACTGATGAGGCGAAAATCCGGTCGATTGTTTGAAGAGTTGGGAAAAGTAGTGCGGACTCAATTGAACTAGTTGAGCTAGTTCATGCAAGCTGAGATCGCGACTGAGATAAGTATCGATATATTCTACGACTCGTTCTAGTTGAGCTGGAGCTAATCCACCGTCATAGGTGGGGAGGGCATAATTCTGGACGGAATAATGCTGTAACAGGTGCATTGTCAGCGCATCGAGCATCGATTCGGCATAGAGCCGACTCAGACAGCCAGGATGTTCGAGGGCGTGTTTGAGGGAGATGCCGATGCGATCGATCGTCGGATCTGTAGTTGCGAAGTGGGGAATCAATTCTAATGAATCGCGATCGAGTGTTAAATTAAGTGTATCCAGGATGGCTTGTGGCTCCAATCCGACGACGATTGCACCGCCACCGCGATTCCACTCAGCATAATGCCAAGTATCCGCTGGAATGACCACCGTATCCCCGCGCTTGACTATTTCGCGGCGTAATTTACCATCGATCCAGCGTTCGGTAGTGACTGGAGCGGGTAAATCGATAAAAATGCCCAAACCGTGCTGTTTGGATATAATATTCGGTGTCGTTCCTGGTGGAAAATAGTCGTAAGCGACGAGCAGATCGTCTAATTGAGCAGAGATACTGCTAATTAATGGAGATCGGTCGAAAATTTGCTGGTATGCAGCTTCCCCTGACGCTTTAAAATCTACAATCGTCGATGGTCGATCGGACATAAATTCCTCACTCCGCATTTCAACTTTTAAGGAGTAAAATATGATAACCACTCAAGCTCAAATCATCGAACTAGAAGAGCGACTCAGACAAGCAATGCTGCGTTCTGATGTCGTCGAATTAGATGCCTTAATTGCTCCCGAACTGTTGTTTACAAATCATCTGGGGCAACTTGTTAGCAAACGTGACGACCTTGATGCTCACAGCTCTAGACAATTCAAGTTTACCGAACTTACACCATCAGAACGACAGATTCAACTCAATGATGGGTTTGCAGTTATTTCTGTTTTAATGCACATAGTCGGTAGTTATGAAGATACCTCAGTCGAGCAAGACATTCGATTTACCCGTGTTTGGGCGATTTCGACTAGTGGCTCGATCCAAATTATCGCAGGTCACACGAGTGCAATTCCACCACACTGATATTCAAATGAGGTGATATGCCAAAATCGACGATCGAGTATTGGAATCCATTAATTCAAGCAAGTAAAAACCTGTGGAAACCGCTCCCAGAGCTTGCAGGAATGGTCGAAGAACTGACTCTGAGCATAGATACCGAAACTGGTGAATACACCCGTCTAACTCGATTTTATGCTGGTGCTGATACGACTGCTTTCGGTGCCAAAAGTCATGCCTATCCTGAAGAGATTTTAATTATCAGCGGTCGTCTTTACGATCTAACTTTCGACATGTGGCTAGAAACCGGACATTACGCCAGCAGACCACCTGGAGAGATTCACGGGCCATTCACAACCGATCTTGGTTGTGTAGTGTTGGAGATATCTTTTCCCGTTGGCGTAGCCTCTCCTGCGGAGAATCGAGTCCAGGCATAACCGACAGCGACGATCTCCGATCCTCGCGATCGACAACCGGATCGAGAAACTGTTGTGCCACATTAGCAGAATACGGCTCAAGTTAAGTTAAATGAGGTAGATTTGTGGAATCGCTCATTCAATCATACTTACGAGTTGCCGATGAAGCCTAAGTGCGGATTTATCAGCGTGCAGGTTTTGCAGAGATCGGTAAAATTCTCCATATCTCGCGGGGGAGGGCGGGTTTATGCTAGCCAATACCGATTGTACTATTCGACATTGAACGAACCCGCCCTCCTCCACCAGAAGATCTCAAATGGATTCTATAATGAATTCAAGAAAACAGGACAAGATTTGTTAAAGCATAAAATTTATGTCAATTGCCCAGCTTGCCTCCAAAATCGAAAAAGTTAAAGTTTATTCCGAAGGCTCCACGGTAAGGCGGTTGGCAAGTCTGTCAGAGATCGCAAGGCAAATCGATCGCGTCACTGATAATATCGAAGTCGAGATCGTGGGATTACCACTGGCTCTGGATGATGTGAGTGTTCGGGTGCGGGTGGATAATGGCATCAACACAGATGACAATTTAATTGTTACAGATGTGCGGGTGGGGTTGAGTGTCCCAGCACCTGTGGAAGTGCCCCAATCGGATTTAGAAACATCCATCCAAATTGCAAAAGCGGATGTCGATCGCTTAAACGATCTCCACAGTGTAATTGTGCTGGAAATGGCGGCTTTAAATGTGTTGAATGTACCCGATCGACCGATCGGCGAAGAGGGCAAAGCACCACCAATTTCACCGACGGGGGCGCGGGTAGCATTAGCAAATTTTAAGGACGAGCAGCAGCAATTACGCATCAAAGAAAAGCGCGAACTCGATCTTCAATTGCGAACAGCAATGGAAAATCTTGCCGATTTAAAGCAGCAACAACTCCTTGCTTCAAATGCAAATGTTGCCAAAGAAAATGAATTACGCAAAACTATTATCGCTAGTTTGCAAATTAGCGATCGCCAAGCAGCATCTTTACCCGTACCAGATAATCTGCAACTGATTGTGGAATATTTTGTGCAAGGTGCAAAATGGACACCCACTTATGTTTGTCGGCTCAATAGTGCCACTAATACGGCAGCGATCGCCTTACGTGCTTTAATTTGTCAACGTACTGGCGAGGATTGGTCGGGTGTACAGATCGAGCTTTCAACCGCTACGCCAACGGGTTGGTGTGAGTTACCAGAATTACCTTCTTTACGATTAGGTCGATCGCAAACATTAGCATCTAAAAAAGCTTGGCGCAATCCGCCGAAAGGTGCAGAGATGCTGTTTGAAGATTACGATCTTCAAAGACAGATTGCGTATACAGCAATTAGTACTGTTTCAGTTGCTCGAAATCTTCAAATTCCAACTTTACAGCCATTATCAACATTACCGCAATCTATCCTGTTCCAGAAGATTGAAAATTTAAAAACAGCCGCAATTTCGGACGATCGTCAACGATTGGAAATGTTTTGTTCCAGCCCTGAAGAAGCAGGCATTTTGCTAGAAGTTGATGCAGAGTTGGAGGAACTTAAAAAATCTATGTGGGAATCTAACGTTAGCATGGGTGGATCGGCTCCTGCTCCAGCAAGAATGGCAGCAAGATCTGTTAGGCTGGAATCAATGGCTCCTCCAGGAGCTATGCCTGAAGCAGCGGCTCCTGCACAAAGTTCTACTCTTTTCGCTCGAGTAAGTGCAATAAACCGAGTCATCTTCGATCCTCTCCAAGAGATTAAGAACTATGGGCTGATGCGATTGGGCGATCCTATTAATACATCAAAACGTGGAAAACTAAGTTTACCCGATCTAAAAACGATCTATTTGGAATCCCTGAAGCGATCTGAAATTACAGTTAATTTCGATCTAGCCGAAGTTTTGGAACAAGCGTTAAGTCTGGCTGTTTGTCAGCACATTGATTCACTTACGGATGCGACGATGCGGAGAATGGCAAAAACAAAAACTTTTGACTTTGCTTATGTTGGGACTGGAAGAGTTGATATTCCCTCCGATGGGCAGTTTCATTCAGTTGCATTGCTCGAAGAAAATGCCGAGATCGATTTGCGGTATATCGTCGTCCCCCGTGAAGATACCAATGTTTTTCGGATTGCTCAACTTCGCAATCCATTGCGATCGCCATTGTTAGGCGGATCTACGGATGTCTATGTTGATGGCGAATACATTCTCTCAACGCGCATTAATACAGTGCCACCCAAGGGACAAATGGAGCTAGGCTTAGGCGTGGAACAATCGATTAAAGTGGCGCGGAATACTTCTTTTGAAGAAGTACGATCGGGTGAAAGTTTGGTCGCCTTTAACGAATTGCGTCATAGCATTCAGATTGCGATCGCCAATCGACTAGGACGAGCTGCCAAAATCGAAGTGCGCGAACGGATTCCGGTGCCACAAGCTGATGTGAAAGTAGATGTGACGGTTACACAGGTTGCACCAGCATGGGAAAAATACGAACAGCAAGAGCGCAATGCTGTCATTCAAGGCGGCTATCGTTGGCAAATCGACGTTCCCGCAGGTGGTGAAACAAAATTAACCGCCGATTATACAATTAAGACCTTTGTGGACAACGAGCTAGTTAACGGTAATCGGCGAGAGGAATAGAAGATGATATCGACAGAAATTCAGACCCTAGATCTAAATGCTCCGGTTACAACCGTGACGCTGCTCGAAGATCGCGCTCAAATCCAACGCATGACGAAGGTAAGTCTAACGGCGGGGCTTTGGCGCGTTCATGTTGTTAAAGTCGCTCCGATCCTCTCTGATAAGTCTCTCCGTGCTGAATTTAATAATCGTCCATCTGGTGCGAGGGTTAATGATGTCCGCGTGCGCCGACGGATGTTAATTAAAGAATCCGACCGATCGGGTTTATTTGAAGAGTTAAAAACTCAATGGCGATCGCAATTCGATCGATACAATATCCTCACTGAAGATCGCCAACAACTCGAAGACCAGTTTCAACAAATCGGCATAATTTTGGCAAAAGCATTGGCAGAACTACCCATCGATGCGGCTTGGGGACAAGTCGATCCGCTGGCATGGCGATCGCAATTACAGCCACTATTTCAAAAAATGCGGGAGGCGCGGAGCGAAATTCTCAGTACTTACCATGCACAGGAACAGTTACAATCGGCGATCGAACGGCTGGTAAACCGTATTCAAGCTGAATCTAGACCCGATCGGATTTTTATCGCTCAGATCGAAGCGGATTTAGAGATCGCCGAAACTGGAGAATATGAACTAGCCTTTGATTATGTCGCTCCCAATGCCTTCTGGCGACCCTATCATCAAGCCCAATTGCAAATGGGCGAAAATTCGCAATTAACCTTCCGTACCGATGGTTGCGTCTGGCAAAATACGGGTGAAGACTGGCTGAATGTAGATTTAGTTTTTTCCACCGCCCGCGCCTCCCTTGGAACTGAGCCACCTTTACTCACCGACGATCTGCTGAATATCCGCGAAAAAGCAAAGAAGATTGCCGTAGAAATGCGCGACCAAACTGTGAAAACAACTGGGCTAGGTGCGGTCACAAGACCAGATACAATTGATTTACCTGGAGTTGATGATGGCGGTGAAGTAAGAACTCTCCGCGCCCCCAAAAAAGCGAATATTCCCTCCGATGGTCATCCCTATCGCGTGCCACTATTTCAGTTTCAATCTTCAGCCGAGATCGAGCATATCCTGATGCCCGAAATGGCTTTAGAAGTCGTTCTCAAAAGCGAACAAACTAATAACGCCACATTCCCAATTTTGGCTGGCCCAGTCGATCTGGTAAAGTCTACAGAATATGTCGGACGGACGACGGTATCTTTTATCGCGCCCCAAGAAAAATTTGCCCTTGGTTGGGGCACCGATGTGAATATGCGAGTCCAGCGCACCCAGAGAGAAAAACGCGAGCAAAATCATCTCACCCAATGGAATACCATTACCAATACTGTCAGCATCTTTCTGTCGAATATTGGTGACGAAACAAGAAAAATTACGATGACCGAGCGAGTTCCAGTCTCAGAATTAGAGAAGGTAAAAATTGAAGTAGTGCAGGATGAAACTAGCGATTCTCTCAAGGAGAGGCTCGGCCAACGCATTCAACCCGATCTCAACGGTTTTTGTAATTGGAATTTACAAATCCCTGCTTATTCCCAAGCAAAAGTTATTCTAGTCTACAAAATTGCTGCTGCGCCTGATGTAGAGGGTCTATAACCCATATCTTACACCAGTTTAAAAATACTCAAAAATCAGTAAATAATATCATCATTGGCGATTACGCCCTCTCATGATGAATTGGCGGCTCTAGCAATCGTTGGCAGAGCCTCGGCTTCGCCGAATCGCAATCCCCAAAAAACTAGAATACTGCCGATCCCAAACCATAGTGAGGGGGTTTCTTGTAGAGCGATCGAGGCAAATAACACCGCAAACATTGGCTCTAGTAGCAATATTGCCATTGTCAGGACGATCTGTAAGCGATAAGCTGCCACTGTGTAACAAAAAAATGGCAACGCAGTAGAAAAGATCCCCAACCCTAACAATACAAAGATTTCCTGTCGTTCGCGCAGCGTCAGCTTTGCTGAATCGATGCTAGTTTCTAGCGATAGGTTGGTGAAGAAAATCGTACATAATAGGAATAAAATACCTCCTAATAAACAAGTCATGAAGACAATATTTATCGATTTAGGCGCAACTTCTCGATCTGTAAAAGTATTAAATAAAGCTGTGTAAAGTGTGACCACGCCAGCCGCACATAACGCTAAACTTCATTGTTTCTCCTTCGAGCGACCTCCGATACAGTGTATTTTACGGAGCCTGTTCTATGGTTAAGCCTATTTCTTGTCCGTAAGATAATTCGAGCGTATGACCGTCTGGATCTCGCAAGAAGGCCCAGTAGCCAATTGGATATCCAGAATCTTTGGGTTCCTGAAGCAGCACCCCTTCCTGTTTTGCCCGATCGCATAGAGCATCGATAAATTCCCGACTTTGACAGCCGACTCCAAGATGTGCCAAGGGAGACAGCACCGACTGTACCGAACTTGTCTGAATCAGCACGATGACAAAAGGACGAGTACGGTCGGAAAGCCAGACCACCGCAACACCTGTTTCTGAATCGATGCGACGATGAATCACCTGCATTTGAGCGTAGACAGCGTAAAACTGAATACTGCAATCGATATCTGTAACGGGGAGTGCGATGTGAGTTAGTCCAAGATCGATCGTCATAGTTTACCTCACGATTTACTTATGTGTGATATTTACGTTCAAACATCGATCGACTCTTTTCAAGCAGTCTAACAAGTCGATCGATCGGTAGCATTCTCTAATATCTCTCAATAGTCGGCTCGATCGATTGTCATGCTACCGCTGATGGAACCCATCTCAAAAAACATCGATTGCCATGCTGTTCCGTAATTTCTGCACCCAATCGATCGTAAAAGTTCAGTCCGCGAGTATTTCGCGCATCAGCAGTCCAAGCAATGTGGGTACAGTCATTTTCTCTAGCAATTTGAGCTAATCGCGCTATTAACGCGGCTCCCGCACCCTGACTTCTCATCCCATCATTCACATAGAGATCGTCAAGCCAAATGCTGGGCTGACCTGCAAATGATGAGTACCTGAATCCATACAGTGCAAAGCCAACTTCGCGCCCCGAACACTCTGCAAACAAAACGTAAGCAAAGGGAATCGTGCCGAACAGTGTTGTGCGGATTTTGTCTTCAGATACTTGCAGCACACCAGAGAACGCACCAATCTGGCAATCGAATTCGGACTTCTGCTGGATAAATGAGAAAATCAGCGATCCATCATCGGGAGTAGCAGGTCGAATTTTCATGGAATTAATGCTGAATGAGAAATTGGGCGAGATCGGGTGGAAATGGTTGCTTGTGTACAAGCTGTTCGATCGCTAAATACTCTAGTTCGGCGGGAGTCGAAATCCGCCCCAGTATATCATTGCGATGGGGGTGACGACTAAACCGAGCGACAACATCGCGCTGGCGACGAGCTTGAGCGGCGGAGAATTCTAGCAACGCTCGATACTCTGGTAGGGACTCATCCACTAAAGCATCTGCCAGTTGGACTGACAGTTCTAAGTGTTGGAGCTGCTCGGAATGACCCAGCGGCAGAAAGAAGAAAGTTTTCTCCCAAGGGGTTTCTAGAGCGGTATAGTGACCGAGTTCGATGCCTGAGAGCGTTAAGGCACGGGCTTTTTCGTCCTGAGCAAATGCTCGATCGGTACCCCGATAGATCGTCCGTGAGAATTGGTCGAGAATCAGAATCAGTGCGAGTCGAGATCGCGGCTCCCGATCCCAATCATCGAGTTCGCCTGCGATCGCGCGTTCTAATAAGGGTGAAAACCGGGCGACGATCTCGGCATCGCCACCGCCGCGAAACCACCAATCCCACTGCCGTACTCGTGCTGTGCGATCGCCATCCGGTAGGCTGGGAAACCAAAACTTTAAAACGTCTTCAACTGCTGTAGTTTTCATATCATGCCTCTCTTGTTTGAATTAGCCGCCCATAGTGTTCGAGATAAAATTCCGGCGAATTGGCGATCGATCGTACCTCTTCCTGCTGGGCTACTGCTGCTTGCCACTCCTGAAGTCGATCTAGTCCAGATGGCAACCCAAAACCTCGGAAATGCTCCAGCACGGCTAATTGCTCGAACCAAGGGTAAAAAGTCAAATCGACCAGACTCAGCCCCGTCCCCAGCCAGTAAGGGGTATTAGCGGGATGTTTACGCAAACCCTCATGCTCCATGAAGAGTAAATGCTCGGTCAGTTCGGTTAATAACGCCGTCGGGTGTGAATCGCGACCGTGTAATATTTTTCCGGTAGTAGCAAACAAGCGGGTATCGGCAAAATTAATCCAAATGCGCGCCTGTGACCGCTGGATTGGCTCGGTGGGGAACAGTGGCGGATTGGGAAAGGTTTCTTCTAGATATTCATTAACGATCGCTGATTCCCAGATGCGGTTATTGTCATGTTTGAGGACGGGTACTTTGCCGTAAGGCGAAATTTCGAGAAAGTTAGCGGGCTTATTTTGGGGGTCGATTTCAATCGACTCAAAGGGAACTCCTTTTGCTTGTAAGGTTAGCCGCACTCGGTGGGCAAAAGGACAAAGAATTGCACTGTAAAGTTGAATTTGAGACATCATAAAATTCCTCGATCGTTTGGATAGAAGTTACTCAGAGATAGGGGCAATTATTACCATTACCTCTGGCAACTAGATCGCCCAAACTCTTTTGGATGGTGATATTTCACGCTGCTATCGGTGGTTGTGCCGCCGCTGCTTGCGCTGCGGCAACCAAAGATTCTGGTAACATAAACGCGAGATATCGATCGACAATTTCTGGTGGTAGCAACTCAATTAGCAATTGATTTTCTACCCATAATTCAATTACATCAAAGTAATTATCACCGCGACGACAATGCACCATCCGCCAGCCTTCACGCTCGCCGATCGATTGAATTCGATCGATGCTGACTGGCACAGAAATAGCGGTATGATTGGCGGTGTAAATCGATGCGGCTAGATTCGGCAGCAGTTGACCTGCTTCATTAGCCGCATTACCAGGGACTAGAGCAGTACCAAACGGATGAACTTCAATCATCGTGCCCTGCGGATCGAAAGCTAGGGCGACGTAGCTATCGAGATGACCGGGAAAAGGAACAGATTGTCCTTGCAATAGTTCTGCTAGCACTTGGCTAACGTGCAGGGGATTGTGTGCGGCGACCGAAATGTGGTGAATCATAAAATTAACTCCATTAAATTTTTTCTGTTGGTTATGCAGCCATTTCTGGTTGCGGAATTAAGCCAAGCTGTTGCATCATCGTCAGATCGTCCCGAATGACCCAAGGCTCGGCTACCTTGCCATCCTGCACCCGCAGGATGTGAATCTGCCGCTGGCAAATTGACTTACCAGTAGG
>NZ_JANPLS010000320.1:0-15480 GCF_031422475.1 Chamaesiphon sp. VAR_48_metabat_403 | reverse complement strand
GCTGACTGGCAAATTACCCTTTGTGGCTGAAGATCCGATCGATCTGATTCACGCTCATTTAGAGCGGGTGGCGGTGAGTATCGATGGTGTCAATTCGGATGTACCTTCAGTCGTCGCCCAAATTGTGGCTAAGTTGATGGCTAAAAATGCCGAAGATCGGTACCAGAGCGCGTTGGGACTTAAATTTGACTTGGAACTGTGTCTGGAACTGTGGCAGAAAACGGGGACAATTAGCGAGTTTGAATTAGGGGCGCGGGATCTGAGCGATCGGTTTACAATTCCAGAGCGACTATATGGGCGAGCATTAGAAGTCCAAACTTTACTTGCTGCGGGAGATCGCGTCGCAGCCGGAAATAATGAATTGGTATTGGTGGCGGGATTTTCGGGGATTGGGAAAACCGCACTTATTAACGAGTTGCATAAACCGATTACCCGTCAGCACGGCTATTTTATTGCAGGTAAATTCGACCAATTCAATCGGAATATTCCGCTATCGGGATTCATCCGCGCTTTTAGAGATTTAACCGGACAATTAGCGAGTGAAAGCGACAGCCAATTGGCTGATTGGCGCGATCTCATTTTGACAGCAGTGGGCGAAAATGGGCGGGTATTAATTGAAGTAATTCCCGAACTAGAGCGAATTATTGGCACCCAGCCACCTGTGGCGGAATTGTCGGGAACGGCGGCTCAACATCGGTTTAATGGGATCTTCCAAAAGTTTATCGCCGTATTTACTACCGCAGCACATCCTTTGACGATCTTTTTAGACGATCTACAGTGGGCGGATTCGGCTTCACTGGAATCGATCGAACTGTTGATGGCGGGTAAAGGCTATTTACTGATTTTGGGGGCGTATCGAGATAATGAAGTTTCGCCCGTTCATTTGTTAATGTTGACGATCGAACGGTTGCAAAAAGCTCGTAAAATTGTCAGCACGATCGCGTTAACACCGCTAAATTTCGATGATACTAATTGCTTAGTCGCCGATACATTACATTGTCCGATCGATCGATCTCAACCCCTGACTGAATTAATCGATCTTAAAACTCAAGGTAATCCCTTTTTTGCGACGCAGTTTCTCAAAGCTTTACATCAAGATGGCGAAATTTGGTTTAACCCAGCAGGTTATTGGGAATGCGAGATCGCGAGTATTCACGCATTGGCATTGAGCGATGATATCGTCGAATTTATGGCAACACAACTCCAAAAATTGCCGCCAGCAACCCAGCACCTACTCGAATTAGCCGCCTGTATCGGCGATAAATTCGATCTCGAAACCCTCGCGATCGTCTCTCAACAGTCGCAATTAAGCGTCGCAACCGCCCTCTGGCACGCCTTACAAGCAGGCTCGATCCTCCCCACCAACCAAATCTATAAATTCTGGCAAGCCGAAACCCCTACCCCCCCACACCCCCTCTCCCCGCTCCCCGCTCCCCGCTCCCATCTCCCATCTACCTACCGCTTCCTACACGATCGATTCCAACAAGCCGCCTATTCGCTGATTCCAGCGCAACAGCAACAGCAAACGCATTTACAAATCGGACGGTTATTGCTCACAAATACACCAGCAGCACAACGTGGTAAACGGTTATTTGAGATTGTCAATCATCTGAATCTGGCGATCTGCTCGATCGAATTGTCAGCGGTTAATGGAGCGGCTGTGCTGGCAGAACGAGAACTGCTTGTACAACTCAATCTCGATGCGGCGCACAAAGCTAGAGCGGCAAATGCTTATGCGGCGGCTTTTGACTATGCCCAAATTGGTGTAGATTTGGTCGGTGAATTAGGCTGGACGCATCAATATCGACTGACATTAGCCCTGCATGAAACGCTGACTGAAGCGGCTTTTCTCCATGGCGATTTTGAAGCAGTTCCCCTACTGGCAAAAGTGGTTTTAGAGCGGGCAAAAACACCCCTCGATCGCGTGAAAACCTATGAAACGATCGTTCAATACCATACCGTTCAAAAGCAATATGCAGCGGCAATCGATCGGGGCTTAGAAATTCTCCAGCAGTTAGGCATTAAATTATCACCCCAACCTCATCGATTAATTCTGCTCCGAGAATTAGTTAAAACTAAAATCGCTATGTGGGGTAAATCGAGCCAGCAATTACTAGATTTACCAGAGATCGCCGACCCCGAAAAAGTAGCCCTACTCAGAATTTTGGAACTAGTGCAATCTCCAGCTTTCTTCTGTTCCCAAGAATTGATGGCGATCTTGGGTTTAGTTGGCGTGCAGCTAACATTGCGCTATGGCAATACCCCTTGGGCTGCGAGTTTTTATGGGGTATATTGCATCACCGTTTCTACTTTAGGTGAATTAAAACAAAGCTATCGGCTCGGTCGATTGGCGATGATTCTAGCCGATCGTTTTGATAACTTAGCAATTAGGTCACAGGTCAAAGTGGTCGGATCTTGGTTTTGTCAACCTTGGCTAGAGGCGTTGCATCTGAGTATTCCTGTGCTGGATGAAAGCCTCAGTTTAGCCATCGACAGTGGCAATCTGCGCTACATCGGTCTCAGTGCTGGAATGGCGATAGCTGCCAGATTCTATTCAGGGATTACTTTAGATCGAATCAGCGATAAAGTGCATGAATTACAAGGAATTATATCCCAATCTAAGGATGAAACTAGCAAACAGTTCATGGATCTTTTATGGCAAACTATTATAAATTTACAGGTAACTACTAATCACCCATCCGACATAGTTAAAGATGGTAAAGATCGCACATTATTACTGTCTCAGTGGCAAGCCAGCAATGAGACGACAATTATCTCAACAATGTACGGTTTTCAAGCTTTCTTAGCCTATCTATTTGAAGATATTCCCAATGCGTTAATCTATGCCGATGCTCAGATTCCCTATGAATATTCTACACAAGGCGGCTATGTAGTTACCCAAAATTGGATGTTTGATGCATTGATTCGATTAGCAGTTTATCATCAGACCGATCGAGAAGTCAAAAAAAAATTATTAAAACGAGTTGACAAAATTCTCTATGAATTACAAAAGCGCGCTCGATTGATGCCCGCTAATTTTCAACATAAGTACGATCTAGTGGAAGCTGAAAAATGTCGGGTGTTTGGCAACTTTAGTCAAGCGATCGAATTATACGATCGGGCAATATCTGGAGCCAAAACCAATCAATTTCTCCAAGAAGAAGCGATCGCCAACGAACTAGCGGCTAAATTTTATGTAGGATGGGGGAAAGCCAAAATTGCGGCTACTTACATGCAAGATGCTTACTATTGTTATGCCAAATGGGGAGCCATCGCCAAAATTGATGATTTAGAACGCCGCTACCCCCAATTACTCGCACCGATCTTGCAATTGCCATCGCAGCCAACTACCGCAAATTTCCTATCTACCCTCTCGAAAATTACCAATGGTGCCCAAGCAATAGTCCCCAGCTCCAAGCCGCATACCTTCGACTTAGTATCGGCAATTCAAACTGCTCAAACCTTAGCGAGTATCATCGAATTGCCAGAGCTGCTAGAACGATCGTGTCAAGTTCTGTTAGAACATTCTGGTGCCCAAATCTGTATCCCAATTTTACGCGATCTTCGGCACGCCACTGAGGGTCACTCATGGCAAGTCTACCAAATTGTGCGAGCTGCGGATCGCGACTCTTCCACACTCACTCGGACTACGCTCACCGCCTGTGACTACCTCCCCCAAAAACTCATCCACAGCGTCATCAATCGCCCGCAGACGACGATTATTGACTGGGAGACGATCGACCCCGGTCTCCTCACCGATGACTACCTCAGCCGCTATCGTCCCCAGAGTGCGATGTGCCTGCCGCTGATCGATCGCGGCGAACTTCAGGGGCTAATCTACCTCGAACATCGGGATACATCGGGGATCTTTATCCCCAACTCGCCGTTAAATCGACCGAGCCAACAGCAAATTATCTTAGAATTTCTGGCATCCCAAGCCGCAATCGCTCTTACCAATGCCCAACTCTACGAATCTGTCGTCCAGCGTTCCGCCGCGATCGAAGCATCGCTAGACGGCTTTGCCATTCTCGATAACGATCGATTTATTTATCTCAATCAGAGCCACGCCGATATGTTCGGTTATACAATTGGCGAAATGCTCGATCTCGATTGGCACTGTCTCTACACTCCCGACCAAATTCAAGCGTTTGAGACTACTGCATTCCCGGCTGTGAGTCAATTCGGACAATGGCGCGGCGAAGCGATCGCGACGCGCAAAGATGGTACCACCTTCGATGAAGAAGTAACCTTATTTTTACTTGACAATGGGCAATTTATATGGATTCGCCGGGATATCACCGATCGCAAACTAGCAGAGCGGAATCTCAAGTTTACTCAATTTGCGATCGATAACTCCACCGATGGCATTTCTTGGCTGCGATCTGATGGTTCGTTTGCCTATGCCAACAAATCGATGTGTCGGATGTTGGGCTATTCCTTTAATGAATTATGCTCGCTGCATATCTGGGATATCGATGATGAAACTTCGCCCCAGACTTGGCCGAACCATTGGCGCAAGCTCAAAGCCAGTGGGGGATTTTCAGTCGAAACTCATCATCAGCGCAAAGATCGCAGTCGCTATCCGGTGGAAATTAGCCTCAATTTTTTTGAATTTGAGGGTGAAGAATATAACTTTACCAGAACTAGAGATGTCACGGATGCTAAAGCCGCAGAACTCGCCCTGCGCCAATCAGAAGCTAGCTATCAAAAATTAGCCGATAATATTCCAGGCGCGATCTATCAGTTGCGGATGGCTCCCGATGGCAGCTTTAGCTATCCCTATATTAGTTCTGTCTGCGAGGAGTTATTTCAGATTTCGGCAGCAGCGGTAATGGCTGATGCCAATTGTCTGCTCCAGATGGTTCATCCTGACGATTTTGCAGATTTCCAACGCATTATGGCTGCATCGTCTCAGCATCTGATTCCTAAATTGTGGGAAGGTAGGGCAGTCCTGGGTTCTGGAGAGATAAAATGGATTAAATCTGCCTCGCGTCCAGAATTACAATCGGATGGATCGATCGTTTGGGATGGGATCTTGCTCGATATTACCGCACAGCAAGCCGCGCTGCGAGAACGCCAACGTCAAGAAAACGCCCTTAAAGCGATCGTCGAATGGAGTGCCACGGGCAAAACTGGTATCGACTTTTATCAGGCTTGTACTCAGTATTTGACTGAGAGTTTGGGCGTACAGTATGCTTTTGTGGCAACGACAATCGATGATTCTTTATGTAAATCTTTGGTGACATTGTTATGGACTGGCACCGAATTTTTACCACAATATGAAATGGATTTAGTCGGCACGCCTTGTTTGTTAACTTATCAAAATCAATGGGGTATTTTTCCGCAAGATCTCCAAGTGCTATTTCCCCAAGCTACAGATCTGGCGAACTTAAAAGGCGAAAGCTACTTGAGTGTAGTCATCCGCGATTTCGAGGGCAATATGATGGGCAATCTCGGTATTATCGACACTAAACCCTTGCCTCAAGATATTTCCGCATTCCAATTTATTCTGCAACTTTTTGCCGATAGAATTGCCGCTGAAATGCAACGTCATGATGATGAAGACGAACTTCGCAAGAGCCAACAGCAAATCAGAGCATTTATCGATAATTCATCAGCAGCGATGTATCTCAAAGATTTGGAAGGACGCTATCGACTGATGAACCAAACTTGTGTCGAGCTATCTGGCGGCGATTCAGAATTATTCTTGGGAGAAACCGATTTTGCCGTGTACCCGCCAGAGATTGCCGAACAAATCTGCCAAAGAGATCGGGAGCTGATTCGATCGGGTGAATCGATTACCATCGAAGAAAGGGCGATCTCGCCCGATGGTGTGGAACGCACCTATCTTTCTAATAAATTTGTGCTGCTCGATGATGAGGGTAAACCTTACGCATTAGGTGGGGTATCGACAGATATTACCGATCGCAAACAAGCCGAGGAACAATTAAATCAAACCAATCAACGGTTAGAATTAGCCAACCAAGAACTCCAGCGAGCCACCCGGCTTAAAGACGAGTTTTTAGCCACAATGAGTCACGAACTTCGCACGCCTTTAAATGCAATTCTAGGAATGTCAGAATCTCTGCAAGATTTGGTTTTTGGCAATCTTAATAGCAGCCAGATTCATGCAGTTTCTACAATTGAAAAAAGTGGGGCACATTTACTATCGCTCATTAATGATATTCTCGATGTCTCTAAAATTGCCGCAGGCAAACTCACACTCAATCCCTCGAAAGTTGCTTTAAGCGAACTATGTCAATCCAGTTTAATCTTGGTTGAAAAACAAGCCAGCGATAAGCAGATTCAGATCCTCACTCAGCTATCTGTCGAGCCAGACTGGATTTTAGTTGACGAACGCCGAATGCGTCAGGTATTAATTAATTTACTCAACAATGCAGTCAAATTTACCCCCCACGGCGGGAGCATCAAACTAGCCGTCAGTGTGGAATCTGTCGCCATCTGCGATCTCACCGAAGGAGCTTGTCTGTGTTTCTCCGTCAGCGATACCGGGATCGGCATCAGCCAAGCCGATCGATCCAAACTATTTCAGCCGTTCGTTCAAGTCGATAGCAGTCTCAATCGCAAATATCAGGGAACCGGATTGGGGCTAGTACTCGTCAAGCAAATTGTCGAATTACATGGAGGTTATATTAAAATCGATAGCGAAGTAGGCATTGGTAGCTGTTTTAGCATCATGCTCCCACAGACTTGTTGGCAGTTTCAACCGCTGACAATCGCGTCAACTCCCAGCCAAAATTTAATTCCGATCGTTACCCACCAACCCAAAACCCGAACGATCTTGCTCGTCGAAGATAATGAAGTAAATGTCGATACTTTCGTGAGCTACCTCACCGCTAAAGGCAATCGAGTCATTGTCGCAAATACCGCAACAGCCGCAATTTCCATCCTCGAAAACAGCAGCGATCCCAGTCAGAAACCCGATATCATTTTAATGGATATTCAACTCCCCGACATCGATGGTATTACTGCGATCGAATATATTCGCCAACACGATCTGCTCCAGATTCCCATTATCGCCCTCACCGCCCTAGTCACACCGGGCGAACGCGAAAAATGCTTGGCTGTAGGTGCCGATCGTTATCTCACCAAACCTGTCAAACTACTAGAACTCCACAACACCATTCAAGAATGCCTGAACTAGTGAATAGTGAATAGTGAATAGTGAATAGTGGATAGTTGTTAGGCTTGAGAAGTAATTCCACTCCTTACTCACCTATTCCCTCCCCAGAAGTAAATAAAAGTAACTAAAGATAGTTCGGTGTAGTAGATGGGTATACTAAATGGGTAGATAGCACTTGACACTGGGGAGCCTTTCTGGTTTATTTAAATGCGTTCGGGGCGATCCGAGCGGCAGACATTATCCGTGCGATTAGTCGATCGTTACTACATTTCCCAGTCTCATCTTGCAGATTCTACCAATCCCCGCTGGTCGCATCTATTGAAATCTTTATATAAATTTATTAGCATGAACGACCGAGATGATTACGATTTGGTAGAATCCGCGCCAGCACAGACTATAGAACGCTATGTCGAACAAATCGACAAACTAGATCGGCTGATCCTGTCTGCCAGAGCTATCCCATCGATCGAATCAGAAGCGATCGCCACAGAACGACTCGCCCAGGTTTATTTAGAGTGGGGTAAAGATAACGTTGCCGCTATCTATCTGCAAGAGGCATACGATCTTTATACTCAAGCGGGAGTCACTACCAAAACTGATTATCTCGAATACACCTACCCCGAATTACTCGCGCCGCCAGAGCCACCCAACTACTTTACCGATGAATTCATTGCCACCCTCAGCCATGAATTTAGGAACCCGCTCAATGGCATTTTGGGCATGTCTGAGGCATTATTAGAAGAAGTCTTCGGTACCATGAACGAACGCCAACTCAATGCGGTGACGACGATCGATCGCAGTGGCGGCTATTTATTGGCACTGATTAATAATATGGTCGATCTGTCGCAACTGCAAGCTGGGAAGCTCGAACTAGATATTACCCAGGTTGCACTCGCCGAGCTGTGCAACTTCAGCGTTAATTTTGTCAAACACCACGCCATCCAAAAACAAATCCAACTCGATCTCGAACTCCCCCCAACGGCTGGTTATATCGCCGTCGATCTCCAGCGGATGCGTCAAGTACTCATCGATCTGCTCGAACGCGCGATCGAAAGCACGCCCGCAGGCGGTAAAGTAAAATTAGCAGTCACCATCCAGCCAGCACATTTCGCTAACGCAACATCGGCAATTCAGTTTTCAGTAACCGATACTAGCAAAGAAATCTTACCCGAACGTAATGACAAATTAGCCCAAGTTTCGGCAAATACTAATACTCCCCAGATCGGTTTCGGCTTAATGCTCATTCATCCGATTGTAGAATTACATGGCGGGACGATCGATTTTCAAAGTGCGATCGGCAGCGGTTCGCGCGTGAATATATGTCTGCCAGATACGTATGAAATTGCCACCCAGACCCTCGATTTACCCTCTGGACAGCTCCATTCTAGCGATAAACAACTTCCAACTCATCCAGCCCCAAACGCCTCAGAAATCGCTGAATTACCCCTGATCCTGATTGTTGAAGATAACGAACTCAATATCAATACGATCTCTAGCTATCTTACCGCCAAAGGTTATCGCCCGATCGTGGCTGGCGATGGCGAATCGGCGATTGCCATGCTCGAAGGCGGTACCGACGAACCCACTCCAAAATTCCGCCCTGACTTAATTTTGATGGATATTCAAATGCCGGGAATGGACGGATTTGAAACGATCTCCTGTATCCGCGCTCGATCGGAATTAGCCGATATTCCCATTATCGCCCTCACCGCTCTAGCAATGGAAGGCGATCGCGATAAATGCCTAGCCGCTGGAGCCAATGACTACCTCACCAAACCAGTCAAGCTCAAGCAACTCAACGCCACCATTCAACAATTCTTGAGTTCTAAGTTCGATAATAGTAGTTTATCGGGGGATTTGTGGGGATAGGTATTAGGTATTAGGTATTAGGTTTTAGGTTTTAGGTTTTAGGTTTTAGGTTTTAGGGGGTAGCAGCGATCTTTAATCCAGAATTCAAAATGGGATCGGAACCAACTTGCATTCTTATTTGTCTAAATCGGACTTGTCGCAAACAGGGTGCGGCGGAGGTTTTGGCGGCTTTTAGACAGCTTGACAATTTAGATAATATTACTTACGAAGGCTGCGGCTGCTTGGGAAACTGTGGGAATGGGCCGATGGTATTCGTTTTACCTGCCAGAATATGGTACTATCGCGTTCGTCCTCAAGATGCAGCCAACATCGTCACCGCCATTGTTCCTACATGACTACTATCTTACATATTACCCGCCGCGATCGATGGGAAGCAGCCAAAAATCTCGGTACTTACAGTAGCGAAACATTAGCTACCGAAGGATTTATCCACTGCTCTACTCTCGCTCAAGTTATCGGCTCGGCAAATCGGTTTTTTAAGCAGCAAACAGATCTAGTCATCCTCGTAATCGAAATCGCTAAAGTCACACCAGAAATTCGCTACGAAGGTGCCGAACAAAGTAATTTATTTCCACATATCTACGGCAACCTCAACATCGACGCAGTAACCCAAGTCATCGATCTCGAAACCAACCCAGACAACTCATTCATCATGCCAAAAGAATTAGTTAATAGTTGAAAGTTGTCATCAACACCTATCCTCATGCTTTAGATATCCTAAAACCTAAAGCCCAAAATCTAAAACCTAAAGCCTAAAGCCTAAAACCTAAAACCTAATGAGAATTGCCACCTGGAACGTTAACTCAATTCGGACGCGACTAGAAATAGTAACTAATTGGTTGCAACAAAATCCGGTTGATGTGTTGTGCGTTCAAGAAACTAAAGCGATTGATAGCCAATTTCCGATCGATGCGATCGCCGCTTGCGGTTATCATGCCTATATATCTGGGCAAAAATCATATAACGGCGTGGCGATGTTTAGCAAACAACCATTAACTAATGTTAGTTATGGTTTTGGCGGCATATTAGACGCGGAACTAGTCGGAGATTTGGACGAACAAAAGCGGGTGATTACTGGCAATCTCGATGGTGTCCAAATTGTCAATCTTTACGTACCTAATGGTAATGCTGTAGATAGCGATAAATACCCCTACAAGCTGCGGTGGCTGGAGTTATTAGGACTCTACCTAAAAACGGCGATCGCATCCGGTCAGCCTTCGATTTGCGTCTGTGGAGACTTTAATATTGCCCTCGAATATCTCGATATTCATACTAAAACTGTATCGAAAGATCGGGTGATGGCAACTGACGCAGAACGAGAATTATTACGTAAGTCAGTTATCGATTTAGGCTTTCGAGATAGCTTCCGCAAATTCACATCAACAGGCGGACATTTTAGCTGGTGGGATTATCGACAACAAGGTTTCGAGCGCAATCGCGGTTGGCGGATCGACCATCTTTATTTAACACCAGATTTATTCGATCTGGCGACTAATTGTTCGATCGATATCGAACCGCGTAAATTAGTCCAACCCAGCGACCACGCTCCGGTAATTGTCGAGTTATAATACCGTGATGTTATCCTCACAATAATTCAGTTACGATTACCTCTGGTAGGCTGTACCTACGGTAGGCTTCGCCAACGCCAACGAGCATCTCAAGTTAAGTTGCCATGCTTCTATTTTAAACTAATTAATCGAACTAGCATCTAAAACCTGTGGATGTCCCCAAATAATCTGTTCGTGCTTGTAGATTACCATGCCTGGTTTGGCACCTTTAGGTTTATACACATGCTTGGTTTCTGTGTACACTACCGGGACGGCTTGGCTTTGTCTGGCGCGACTATAATAAGCAACAGCGTTGGCTGTAAATTGTAAATCTGCTTCCTCGGCTACCGCACCGGGAGTAATTCTTAATAACCCATGACTCCCGGCAATTTCTTGAGCGTGAAACCACAGATCGTATTCTGTTGCTGTTTTAAAAGTAAGTAGATCGTTTTGACGATTGTTGCGTCCGATTAACAGTTCAAATCCGCTGGGAGTTTTCAGAGATCGGGGTTTGGTTTCGGCTAATTCTGATTTTGCTAATCTATCTGCTGTGGGAAAATATCCGGTATCGATTAACTCTTTTTTAATTTCTAATAGAGTTTGGAGCATTTCTGGTGGATTGTTAGTGCCATCTTCTTGAATCTGAAGCACACTTTCTTCTACTTGTTCTAAATAATCTATTTCTGCTTGAACTACTGCAAGTAGAGGATCTACGGCGAGTTTTGCTCGCTTTAATTTCTGGTGCCGTTTGTAGAGGAATTGGGCATTTTGAATGGCATTTTTTTCGGGTTCGAGTTTGATGGTGACTGGTTCGCCCGTTTGGAAATCATTAAGGATAATTTGTTTCATCCCTGGCGACCATTCCTGGAGATATGCCATTAATAAATCGGCGTTGGTGCGATATTCATCTGCGCCTGTAGATTCTTTAAGTTTGGTTTTGAAGGTATTGGCTTTAACTCGTAATTTGGCTAGAATCGTGCCTAATTTTTGGGTGAGTTGATGTTTGAGTTGGCTGAAGGCTTCGCGATCGAGAATTTGAGTATAATAAGTCTCGACGGCTGCATTGACAGTAGCGACGGGAGTAATCGAAATTCCCCATCCCATGACGCTGTAACCGTTATTAGTCAGATAAGGATTGAATCGATATCCTTCGACTTGTGTGACGGTTCTGAGCCAAATTTGCCAGTATTCAAATAACTTTTCCCAGTCTAAAGGCGAAAGCGTATCGGTAGTTTGTAAGGGATCTAATCCGGCTGTAAAAATTAGCTCGTTCATTAAGATCGTACTCAAACCGCGATAACTTTTGACGAGTCGCTGGTTGAGTTTACCAGGAATCAGACTGACGCGCTCGATCCATCGATCGAGTGATTCCTCCAGATTTGGCATCGGATCGGTTAACGATGGCGGTACTTCGTAAGGTCTACCAGTTTCGATCGTCCGTACGCTAGACTGTTTATTACTAACCTGATGCGCGGTGGTAATAATTAAATTATCGGCATCGGTGAGGGTAAGATTGCTATATTTCCCGATCGGTTCTACATATAAATAATATAAAGCCTCCGCTCCCGGTCGTTTGGCAAATGCCAATCTCACCAAGCGTTCCCACGGTAAGACGATCTCCATTTCCGTCATCGCCAATCCACCTAAAACAGAGCGCAATTGCTGGCTGAGAGTAAAGGTATCGGGTACCCGTGGTGGGGGGTCTGTCAGCACGATCCGTGCGGCTTGTGGGTGCCAGGAAATAGCAATCCAGCCCCGTTTGTCGAGGGTTCGCAAGCTCAGAGCCAGGGTGTAGCGATCTTTTTGATATACCGATTCGACTCGCGAGGGCACCCACTCTGGTTGTAACTCCCGTACCGCTGCTGTTAATGTCGTGAAGTCAACCTGTTGCATCTAATTTGAGGGGATAGGGGATAGGGGATAGGGGATAGGGGATAGGGGATAGGGGATAGGGGATAGGGGATAGAAGATAGAGTTTAAGACGCAAGCGTCTTTCAAGTTTCTCGAAAATCTAAACCTAAAACCACATAGCTAAAATCTAATTTCTCGAAAATCTAAACCTAAAACCACATAGCTAATCCCTATCCCCTATTCCCTATTCCCTATTCCCTATTCCGACAACCAAGGGGAAACTGTAGGTGTCCAATTGACTAATTCTTCCTCTTTAAACCATAACGCAATCTCGCTTTGAGCGGTTTCTACCGCGTCAGAACCGTGAATGATGTTCCGTCCGATGTTGATGCCCAAATCGCCGCGAATCGTTCCGGGAGGGGACACTAAGGGATTGGTGGTACCGATAGCTAGCCGGGATGCAGCGACGACACCATCGCCTTGCCAGACCATTGCCACGACTGGCCCAGATGTCATAAAATCAACCAAACCAGCAAAGAAGGGTCTTTCTTTGTGAACTGCGTAATGCTGCTCTGCTAATGCGCGGCTGGGGTGCAATAATTTTAAGGCGACGAGGGTAAAGCCTTTTGTTTCAAACCGACTAATGATTTCACCTACCAACCCACGTTGAACGCCGTCGGGTTTAATCGCGATAAATGTCCGTTCCACCGTGAACTCCTAAAATATAGATAGACTTGCCAACCACAGATTATAGTTCTATTCGCGATCGTTTAGGAAGGCTTTAGGCATTAGGTTTTAGGTATTGGGTTTTAGGCTTTAGGTTTTAGATGCTATGGACAAGTCTCAACCTTCCACTATTCACTATTCCCTATTCCCTAACTCTACTTCTTCGCTCCTTCGATCGCCATGCCATTATTATCTAAATTGATACTATCTACTTTGAAGTTCTGTTGTTGTAAATGTAGATCGATCGCCTGTTGAATTTTGGCTGGAGCTATACCAAGATCTTCAGCGATTTGGGCGATTGTAAAATTCATTTTACCCACCTTGATTTGAGTATCAGGAGCAAATTTAATCTGAGTGCCATCGACAATTGGTTTTCCGACAATCCCGATATAAATATCTCGATCTTTCAAAAAGGTTAACTTATCAGTGAGTTTGCTTAAAGCCGCAATTTGAGTACCCGATCGTCCATTACGTGCCAGTTGGTCTAAATTTACCAATGCACCCGTGTGGATTTTGCCATCTTTAATATTAGTCCTAATTCCTTTGATTCCGACCGGAATCTGTTTATTTGGTTGAGAAGTTGCAATTTTAGATACTATCAAATTATTGAGATCGCGATCGTTAAGTTTGACAGTGACTTTTTGCCCAGCTTTAGCTTTATCGATCGGGGCAGTTAGTTTCTGTGTGCTAACAGCAGCTTGCTCCGAGATCTGCTTGGGCAACAATGGTAGAGATTGACTATCTTGCTTGTCTTCACTGGCTTTAATATATTCTTCAGGAATCTGAACTGCCTGTTGCCATAGATAGTAGAGAATCCCAACGGTACTAATTAAAGCAACTATAATTAACTTGCCAATAACTTTCTGCATCTTTTAAACTGTATTTTTTTCAATCCGAACAAACAATGTTATGATAATATTATAAAGTTAAAATATCTCATTTTTTAACCTTATAAACTAGCTATTTTGCACGAAACATGACAATCTGGGGAAATCTGATAGCGATCGCCGTAATGGTGTTCGGATTATGGCTCAATAACACCTGGATTGCCGCCGCTGGCTGCGCGATCGCGCTAGTATTATCCTTACCCATTATCTATCGCGGCATCCGCGAAGAACTGCTAGATTCGCTATCACCAGCTCAACGGCTACAACTGATTGCCTCAATCACCGTCCTGATTGCGTTCGTGGGCTTACTTCAGATTCTCGAATTTTTTGAGTACGTCAGTAGTTTTTCCGATAAGATCGATTGGAATGCTGTTGGTGCGTCGGGCGAGTGGGGTGGGGCATTCGGTCAGATTTTAATAGCTATCCTAGCAGTATATATCGCTTGGAGACAGTATATTATTTCGCGCGACCTGACGATCGAGCAAAATCGCCTGACTACCCAACAAAATATTCTCACCCAACAACAGACGATCGACGCATACTTTCAAGGCATTTCCGATCTCGTCTTAGATGACGATGGATTCCTTGAAGATTGGCCGCAGGAACAAGCCTTCGCCGCAGGAAGAACGGCGGCACTCTTAGGCAGTATCGACGCAGCAGGTAAAGCAAAAGTCTTGCGCTTCCTCTCTCAGTCCAAACTGCTCACACCCCTCAGACGCGATCGCAGGCTCGGTCGGGCGATTTTGGATGGCGATGGGGGCTATGATGAAGATCGACTGCATGGCGTTCGCGTCATCGATTTGGGGGTAATGTTAGCAGGTGCCGATATCTCTCAAGCCGATTTACGCTGGGCGGATATTAGCGATGCTAATTTGATTAGGGCAAATTTAAGCGGTTGCGATTTAGTCAAAGCGAACTTCTCGCGCACCATTTTATATGAAGCAAATTTAAACGGTGCGGATGTTAAAGGTACCCGGTTTTTTTATGGTGATGCCCAACTTGCCAGCCCCCGCAGTCGCAATGAGATTCCCAATTATACAACGGGTGAATTTACAGGCGCAGTAGTCGAAAACACCGATTTTACTAACGTTCAAGAAATGTCTGAAGAGCAACGTCATTACTGTTGTAAGTGGTGTGGCGATAAATCTCGGCTGACGATTCCTGGCGGCTGTGAAGGAATTCCCAGTAAGGTATCACATAAGAAACAGATCTAGCTGTAATCTCGATCTTAACCGTCAGAGGGTGTCTGAAAAGTCTTATTGGCTTCGATCGTAGGTTGTCAATCCCCCTGTCTTGTCGTTTTTTTATTCGGGGGTTCCCCCCGAATAAAAACGCCGCTAAATCCCCCTTTTCAAGGGGGACTTTGACTCTTTCTCCCCCTGCTTGGTGCGCTAATCCGTCGGGAGACCCGACGAACGCGCATCCGCTTTTTAAGGGGGTTGGGGGGATTTAGATC
>NZ_JANPLS010000319.1:0-6034 GCF_031422475.1 Chamaesiphon sp. VAR_48_metabat_403 | reverse complement strand
AGAACCTTTTACAATAAATCCTTTAAGATTATTGATATTACTAGAAAGATTTATTGTTTTATTACCTTTTCCTAAGTTTTGGTCATTGACAATATCTATATTTAATAAACCCTAACGAACTCAATCGCGAGTACATCGTCCCCTCTGTCTTCGACAAGCGCGTCGCTACCGCCGTCGCCTCTGCGGTTCAGAAAGCCGCAAGGGAGGAAGGAATTGCTAAGTATTAGGCTTTAGGCTTTAGGCTTTAGGTTTTGGGTTTTAGGTTTTGGGTTTTGGGGAAGAAGGGTAAAGGAATACAAACATTCCCACACTCCCCACACTCCTATCTCCCATCTCCCAACTCCCAACTCCGTACTCGATTTATGAGAGAATAGGGAATTATTAGTCGAATTTTGACAATCAAGAATATTAGGTAATTTAAGAATATGCAAGTAGGCGACCGCGTTCGTGTTAATACATCTGTAGTAATTTATCATCATCCCAAACATCGCGGTCAGGCTGTCGATATTCACAACCAAGAAGGTACAATCGATAAAATTGCCACTGAATGGAAAGGTCGCCCTGTCAGTGCCAATTTCCCGCTCGTTGTTAAATTCGATCTCGATAAACTGCGCGCGCACATGAAATCGGACGAATTAGAAGTTATTAAACCATCATAGTTCGATCGCAAGCCAGGATTGAATTTTGCAACTGCCACAGCTCTAAGCAACTGTGGTTACAAATCTCCAACTCAGGATAATCCAAAATCCAAATCGGATTTAACCTTACTTTACTCCATCAATATTACTTACATTGATTTGAGTCTGTGGTTGGACGATTTGAGTGGTGGTGCCCATATTTGCTAGTTGCAAAAAGGCATTCAATGGGCCAAAATTAGTAGCATGGACGATCGCGGGCGTATCGTAACCTTTAAGCTCGACAGAGCATTCTTTAAATACTCGATGCTTGCCTAATAATGGTGCTAAATAACGATAAGTAGAAGATCCGATCGCAATTTCTGCATTGAGATCTTTCGTAATAGTTTCGAGTCTAAATGCAGCATTGACAGTATCGCCCAATGCCGTATAGTCTGGTCTTTCGCTGCTCCCGGCATTACCGATCATTGCATGACCCGTATTGATTCCCGCGCCAATTCTCAGCTCGAATGGTAAGGGATATTGCTGGCTCAAGGCTCTGGTCATTTTATTGAGGTCGTCCAATGCCAAGAGAATATTCATCATCTCTTGCTTAGTGACGGTTTCGCCATTGTGAAACCATAATGCCATTAACGCATCGCCAATATATTTATCTACCCAACTCCCGCGATTGCGAATGATCGCGCCAGCATTACGGAACCAAGCACTCATTACTTCCGAGAGTAAGTTTTCGTTAGTCTGACGGGTCAAAATCGTAAAGTTTCGCATATCGACCACCATCACAGACATCAACTTCCGCAGATGCAATACTGAGGTAACGGTACCATCGAGAGTACCTTCAGCATCTAATCCTAGCGAACCATCCGCTCTCGGACAATGAAATTCAAACTCCGTTTGGCCGAACGTAATGCGATCTCCGTCGTGAATTGTGACAGGAATGCTAACTCTGCGCCCATTGACAAATGTGCCGTTACTACTACCTAAATCGATTAGATAGTGATCGCCAGCATCGGTGTATTGAATCATCGCATGATTGCGAGAAATACAACGATCTTTGACGACAAATTGATTGTCATCTCCCCGACCGACAGTCCAGCAGTTGCCATCAGTTAATGATAGCTGGCGTTGACCGTTGTCAGTATTGAGAATTAGATGAGGTGAGGTGCCCTGGTTCACGGTTGGGTAAAAATATGACGGTGAACTAGTCTATTGATACCTGTGCGATGCTAACCGAATCTAGACCGATAATTTAGGCATGGCTAGCAACCCACAGAAACAAACTATCAACGACGATCGTGGTCAGGACTGCGCCGCTAAAGGCGTACCAATGCCACTGCTTCGTTCCTAAAGGTATTATACCCACACCCAATAGTAAATTTACGAGTACCACTGCCCAGGCAGTGCCCCAAGGCGTGCGAACTTGTCCGATCGCTTGCTGTAAGATAGGCAGTGCTAAGCTCGGATCGACTTGCATCACTTGTCGCCAATGCTCCATTAAGCCAACTTGATAAAAATACAAATCGGTAATTGCCGTTCCAAGTAGCGAACCGAGGTAAAATAAAGCACCGACCTTGCCCACACCGCGCCACAATGCCCAAATTGCAAATGGTACGCCGATCGATTCGATCGGAATATGGATGGCAGGTTCCCACCTAAACCAGCCCCAATAAATCGCTCCAGCTAACCAACTCCAGCTAAATCCTAAAATCAGATCGCCCCAAATTTGGCTCTGGGGACGTTGAACTAAGATCCACCCCAAACTAACCCATAAAATGGTGAGAACAACGCTTAGAACTGGATAATGCCGCACCAGGGGAGCTTCAATAAAGACAGGAACAGATACTAAAAATGCCGATCCGGCAAATACACCCCAATTGCTGTGGAGTTGCCATCGCCATGTTCTGTTAGTTTCGCTGGATTTATAGCTAGAGTTAAACAAAGTATTATAGAGATTATTGACTTAATGTTTAGTTATATAAAGGCATTATATGAGCTATGTTGCGATCTATCAAGACAGCAAACCTTGTAGATAGTGACTTTGACAGCTTATTCGATCGCCAATCTCCCGATTTTAATTATGAGAAGTAAGTCTTTTGGGAGTTAACATTTGTTACGGGGAGCGACGATCGGTATAAAGTCTAACTAGTTATTTGCCCGATCGTTAAACGATCGTAAAGAATTTACCGATCGGTTGATTTCTGGCTAAATTCTACCTGGGCTACCGTCAGTCGCAATGTTACTACTGAGCGGCATAAGTTTGGATACCCGCTTTAATTACCCCACTCCCCACTCCCCGCTCCCCGCTCCCCACATGCTGCTACCATTTCGCAACCCGTTGGCTAAATTGAATCACCATTTATTTGAAATCGGACTCGCGCTCGGAAGCGGCATTTTAATGGGGCTGACATTTGCACCCGTGGAAGCTTGGTATCTAGCATGGGTGGCACTCGCACCGCTCTGGTATTTAATCTGTCGCCAGCAACATTCCGATCCCGTTATTTATGGCTTTAGTTGGGGGATTGGTTGTTATGGGTTGGCGTTGAGTTGGATTTTTGGCATTCATCCAATGATGTGGATGGGCGTGCCGTTTTTAGCTAGTTTGGGAATTGCGACTTTTTGCTTGACTTTTATTACTTTATGGGGAGCAAGTTTAGTAATCTTCTGGTCGATCGGCATGAGGTTTATTAATTCTAAATCTCAATTAAACCCGTTTATTCGTGTCCTGTTAGGTACAGTTTTATGGTGTGGATTGGAAGAGTTATATAGCCTCACCGATTTGTGGTGGACATCGATCGCGATGACTCAAAGCCCGCATAATTTAGCCATTTTACATTTGGGACAATTATCTGGGCCGACTACTGTTACTGGTGCGATCGTGTTAGTAAATGGTCTAATTGCCGAGGGCTGTTTGGCAATAAATCGAGATCGTCGTCAGCATTTGAAAAATCGCATTTTCCAGCAAGCATCACCTTATTTTATGAGCGCGATCGCCGCAATAATTATCTTACATGCGATCGGCTTTAATTTATTAAATAATCTCTTAATTGAGCCAGTAGAATCTAGTCTTAAAATTGGCATCATTCAAGGCAATGTCAGTAACGAAGTCAGACATTACCAGTCTGGCTACGAACTGGCGATGGAAAATTATACTAAAGGATATCTAGACTTAGCCGAGCGGGGAGTTTCTGCCGTTATCACGCCAGAAACAGCCCTGCCATATCGAGAAAGTCAAATTAAACGTACGCCCTTTTATCAAGCAATTTTAGATAAAAAAATTCCAGCATTTGTTGGTGGATTTGGGGAAGTCGGTAATAAAATTACCAATAGCATTTTAATAATCGATGGTGATGGCAAAGAAAGAGATCGGTATGATAAGTGGAAACTAGTCCCATTAGGTGAATATATTCCCTTCGAGCAGTATCTAGGTAAACTAGTCGATACGATCTCGCCACTAGATTCACATGTATTAGCTGGTAAATTTGCCCCATTAATAACTACTCCAATCGGGAATATTATCTTCGGTATTTGCTATGATTCGGCTTATCCCGAACATTTTCGTCGCCAAGCACAGACAGGCGATTTTATTGTTACGGCATCGAATGATGCTCATTATGGAATTGCGATGCCAGCCCAACATCACGCCCTAGATTTAATGCGCGCGATCGAGACAGATCGGTGGATGGTACGTGCGAGTAACACTGGTTATTCGGCATTTATCGATCCGCACGGGCGCACGCAATGGATCTCGAAACTTGATGAGTTTGCCGCCCACTCATATCAGATTTATCGCCGCAATACTCAGACTTTATACGTCAGATTTGGTAATTGGTTGACACCGCTATTATTTGCGATCGGGTTAATTTTATTTATCTGGCATTCCCAAACTTCAAAAACACTCAGCACCAAAAATAATGATTAAATATTTAGGCTGGGGATTTTTATTATTAATTGTCGTGAATCTGCTTGGAGCCGATTTAGCGATCTCGCAAGAATCGAGGCAGCAAGAGCAGCAATTTCAGCAGCTATTACCTTGTACGAGTAAACTTACAAAACTAACAATTTATCCACTTGTCTTTCCCAATTCAAAATCTATTAGTAAATATTTTGTAGCGTATTCAACTCGCCCAAAACAAGACTCCTGCGTGCAATCGAATTTAGATCTTGTTATTCGATCGAGCTTGGTGCAAGATACAAGCTACCCCACTTCAGGAGCCGCAGATTTGGGCATTAAGCGATCGATTCCTTGCCGAACGACAGTTTGCAGGTAAGCGACTCTTTGGTTGGCTTGAAAGACATTTTGGAGGGTATTGCCCAGCAGATCGAGGTTCCAGTTGTGGGCGGGTTCGGGTGCGACGAGATCTTGGGCTGCTAGGTATTCTACTAGCGTCAAACCAGCAATCCGAGTCAGATAAGCAGCACTCAAACCTTGTACCAATCCGCCCGCAACGAAGGTAGCCGCATTAGTTTTGAGCAAACCGCTAACTGTTTGAGTACACACTTCGATTAGTCCTAATTTCAGCATGACGCTACCCATCGCGCCAGCAGCAGCTTGCGCTTGCTCAAGGGAGAATTTTTGCTGATAGATGGCACCTAAATCTATTACCATCTGAGCGTTAACCGCCGCTGTCGCGAGTAAATCTAAGGCGGGAACTGGGTTGGCAAAAGCCGCCGCACCGACAATCCACTGATTTTGCTCGATAAGTGGTAAAGCGCGCTCGCGTCTGACGGTATTGAGGGCGGTTTTGGCGGTGGCTCGAACGCCAGCAATTTGACGGTAAGTATTACACCAGACGAGTTTTTCGCTTTCGCTAGCCAGGACGTGTGCCAATTGCCGATCGAGGCTGCTAATATCGACAGGTGGTGTTTCTAATGTATCGATCGATGTACCGTCTGCCTGAATTTTGCGGACTTTAATCGGCGTGGGTGCGGTACTGGTATCAACCACATCGGCAGCTTGGAGAGTACCACTGACGATCGATTGCAGTTGATGAAGAATCTGGCTGCGTTCTTCTGGTAAATACCGATCGGCTCGATCGAATACCAGCATGACTCGCTGATTAGCCTGATGCAGTGCATTCAGATGTTTGTATTCGGTAGCTGTGAGATCGCCATTAGTTACGAATAACACTAAATCTGCATTCAGGGCAATGCTTTCGGCAATGGCGGCGGAATTGCTTTCGCCATTGACGGTAAATAATGCAGGCGTTTCGATGTATTTAAGCGGTGTGGAGCAGACGACTGGTGTGGTGGTGAGTTGCTGCATCAGGCTGCTTTTACCCACTTTTTGCCAGCCAGTAATCGCAATCTTACGCTCCGTTCGCGTTAGATTATTCGTAGCTAGAATTAATTGTTGTTTGAATCGATCGATCTGGGGATAATCGGGACTTTCGATCGTGAGT
>NZ_JANPLS010000318.1:0-23453 GCF_031422475.1 Chamaesiphon sp. VAR_48_metabat_403 | reverse complement strand
G
This sequence comes from Chamaesiphon sp. VAR_48_metabat_403, assembly GCF_031422475.1. Classification (NCBI taxonomy): domain Bacteria; kingdom Bacillati; phylum Cyanobacteriota; class Cyanophyceae; order Gomontiellales; family Chamaesiphonaceae; genus Chamaesiphon; species Chamaesiphon sp. VAR_48_metabat_403. The sequence continues at coordinate 23,452 of NZ_JANPLS010000318.1, read as the reverse complement.
GTAACCCAAGTTGTTGGACTACTGCTAAAGCTACACCACCTTTGGCTGTTCCGTCTAGTTTGGTTAATACTACCCCACTTAATTTCGCGGCTTCAGCAAATACTTGTGCTTGACGTAGACCATTTTGTCCCAGTGTGGCATCGAGAACCAGTAAAGATTCGATCCGAGCGGTGTTGGCTTGCTTATCGATAATTCGGCGGATCTTACTCAACTCGTCCATCAGATTTTTTTTGTTTTGCAATCTCCCAGCAGTATCGACTAATAATAACTCAGTATCGCGCGATCGGGCGGCACTAATCGCATCGTAAACTACGGCTGCGGGGTCGGTATTTTGTCCGGGGTTGGCAATTACTTCGATCCCGCTACGTTGACCCCACACTTTGACTTGTTCGACGGCGGCGGCGCGGAAGGTATCGCCAGCCGCAATCAGGCATTTATAACCCGAAGCCTGAGTCATGTGAGCGAGTTTACCAATAGTGGTAGTCTTACCCACTCCATTGACTCCGACAATCAACCAAATGTTTAGTTCGTTTTGGACGGGGAGAAATTCTTGGGTGTAGTTGGCTTGATAAGGTTTATCGAGTAAGTCGCGCAAAATCTGTTTGAGATAGGCGACAGCTTCTTCGGGGGGGAGAGATTCTTGGCGGAGTTTTGCCTGCAATGTCTCGATTACATAATCGGTAGCTTCGACACCAACATCGGCTTGGAGTAATAAAGTCTCGATCGATTCTACCGCATTGGCATTCAGCGGGCCTTGACCGATGAGAGCTTTAAATTGATTGACAAATCCGCGTCGAGTTTTGTCTAAACCCTGACGTAATTTTTTGAGCCAGTTAATCTCATCTAATGATACTTGCTCTGGAGTCCGTCCTTGGTCGGCGAGGACTTTAGCCGACCATAAGAAGTCGTCATCGAGGGCAATATCGGCGTTAGATGCCACTGGTTCGACAGTTTCGATTGCTGTAGCCTTGAGCTGTTCTAATCGCTGTTGGCGGTCGTCTCGCGCCCAAATGGGGATGTTTTCCTCCGCTTCAACAGCCAGAACGGATGGTGCGTCAACTGTTGTTACTGGCTCTGTCTCGGCGGCAATTTCTTCTAGATTCGACTCGCTCGGTTCGCTAGCTTCAGGTGCTGTTTCTACTACCGCTGGGGGTGCTTCCTGTTGTTGGATATTCTGATAAGCTGCTTTTGCCCAAGCTAAATAGTCGGTCGCAATTTCTTCATTGGCTATGACTGGTTCCGCTGCCGCTGGCTCTATTAGAGATTCTTCTGCTCCAGTAGATTCTTCTACCAGTTCGGGATCTGGTACTGGCTCAGATTCAGAGTTATCGAATTTGCGACGAAACCAATTAAAAACCATAATCGATTAGTTAGCTGTTGTTAAGTTAGGAGGTGAGCAAGATCTGTAAATTAAACGATCGACAGCTTAGGTGTCAAAAAAGTTAAGATATTTAGTAGAAGCTAAAATTATGCAGAATTTAGGTGTTCGATCGCACAATTTAGACCCCCGATTTGAGTTGTTCGGTAACTCGACGCAGCACCCCATTAATTAACTTACGTCCTTGGTCGTCACTATACCGCTTTGCGAGTTCGATCGCTTCATTAATGGCGATCCTTTCTTCCAAACCCAGATAGGCGATTTCGGTAACTGCCAACCGGAGAATATCTCGATCGATCTTTGGCAATCGACCTAGCTGCCAATCTACAATACTTTTACTCAAAAGTGTATCGATTCCGGCAGTTTCTTCGGTAGATTTGACCAATAGTTCGAGCGCGTAACTACGAACGTCAGGACGATTAAAATTATTGATGAGTTCGGGCATTTCTAAGGCTTGTCCGAGTCGGTCGATCGCTTTTTGAACTAATTCGATCGCTTCTGCGGTCATTACTCTAGCACTTTCCACGTCACTAGCTCTGGTTTGACTGTTTAAAAGTCGATCGTTACTGCGTTGTAATTCGGCGGTTGCGGCTTCTAGTGCTTCTTGGGTTTCTTCTCGCAGGGTAGAGATGGCGTTGAGCATCATCTCTTCTAGAGTTAACTGCAATTGGCGGGGTTGTGCTTGCGCTAACTTTTTTTGCGCCTTTGATAACTGAGGTAGGGCTAGCAGAGCCAACTCACGAGCGATAGTTTGAGCTTTCATAGACGCGATCGAATAGCAATTGCAAAGCCTCTTACTATACCACGATCTGTCATGGAAGTTTAGATCCAAATTTTATAGTTCGATCGACAGTGCTTGTAGTCGATCGTTGTACGATAAGAGCGGACAATTCTGATAAGATCGTGGGTGTCGCCTCAGTCAAAGAGCATCGCCATCGAGCAAGATGAATATGAAAATTCTAGTTGGTGCCAATAAATCGAGCGAATTTGTCAATTGGTTGCACGGTTTCATTAATCGGCAATTGATAATTGTATTTTTGACGATCTCACTCGGCTTATCTGGGTGTGTTAAGTACGATACTGGCATCAATTTTACGAATATTAGCGATGGCGAAATTGTCGAGCATATTCAACTGGGCGAACAATTAAATACTTTCAGTCAAAATGCTGTCAAAACTTGGATCGCCAGTATCAGACAGCGGACGATGCAAGCACAAGGACATTTAGAACGTTTGAGCGATCGTGAATATAAAGTTACAATTCCCTTTAATAATCCGCAAGAATTAGTAACCAAGATCGCTCGGTACTTCAATCCCAATTCGACTCAATCGGGAACTGGTCCGCAATTGAATTCACAGATGCAGATCGATCGCAGTAACTTTTTCTTAGTAATTAGGAATCATCTTACTTATGATATCGACCTGCGCGCGCTGTCGATCGATACTGTCGATGCTAAAATTTCAGTAGATGCAACTAATTCAGTCAATCTCAATTTTAGCATTTATAGTCCCTGGGGCGTAAAAAATATCGCCACCGATCGACAGGTGGTGACGATTGCGACAAGCGACCCCAACCAACTGACATGGCAACTCAAACCCGGTAGAGTCAACCATATCGATGCGATATTTTGGCTGCCGAATCCATTGGCTTTAGGAGCGGTAGTTATCGTGTTAATTAGTGCGATCGGTTACTATATTAAGTATCGTCAGTTACCCTGGCAACTAGCCTCAAAATAAGTTGTCATTTTGAGGATGTCACCTACTTATTTTCGCTTGTGAATTTAAACCTAGACACAGAAGACAATCAAAAGTTTGCTACATGGGGACTAATTGGTGTTTGTGCGATCGCAGTCTTCTTGCGGTTTTGGGGATTAGAGAGATTCAATGTCTTTGTATTTGACGAGATTTATTATGCTAAATTTGCTAATAATTATCTCACTAACACCAAGTTTTTCAATTCACATCCACCGCTCAGTCAATATTTAATTGCGATCGGAATTTGGATTGGCGATCGATTGCCGATCGGTCGAGATAATGTTAATGAATTGACTGGTTCGCTCCGCTCTACATTTAGCTATCGGTGGATGAATGCGTTATTTGGTTCGTTTATTCCACCGTTAGTTGCTGCTGTCGCTTATCAATTAAATCAACGGATGAGCTATGCTTTTATCGCAGCTTTATTTATTAGTCTGGATGGACTATTCTTAATCGATTCTCGCTATGCTTTAAACAATATTTTTTTAGTATTCTTTGGTGTATTAGGACAGCTACTAGTCTTAATAGCAATTAGAGCTAATCCAGATCGCCGCTTTTTATTACTACTCGGTGCTGGAGTTGCTTTTGGAGCATCAATCGCCTGTAAATGGAATGGATTGTGGTTTTTGCTTGGCATTTACATCTTAATATTTATTGCCAGAATCTGGAAAATAATTAAGTCCAAACTCTGGCAATTATCTGTACTTACTAATTCGCTGTTAGATGGACTTGCCGAGCTGCGACTCATTCAACTTTTTTTCAGTCTATTAATTGTCCCAGCTATAATCTATAGTTTATTATGGATTCCCCATCTAATTCAGAATCCTACACCCAATTTTATCGACGTTCAGTTGGCAATTCTCAACTACCATAAAGAGATAGGCAATGGTGCTGGCGTGCATCCTTACTGTGCGAATTGGTACACTTGGCCGTTGTTAATGCGCCCGTTAGCTTATTACTTTACCGAGTACAAAGACGACTATTTTTATGATGTCCATGCAATGGGCAATCCATTATTATGGTGGTTAGCTCTAGCAGCGGTTTTCGCTTCGATCTGGGTGATGATTAACCATGTTCGATCGACAATTAAAATCTTCAATATCGGTCGAGTCATTCCCATACCGATCGAAGAAATAAATCTCGATTATATTACCATTCCTTTATTTGTATTTGTTAACTATGCCGCAAATTTACTCCCATGGGTGAGAGTAACTCGGTGCCTGTACATTTATCATTACATGGGTGCCGTTTTATTTGCAGTTATGGGGTTAGCCTGGTTTGTCGATATTTGGCTGCGGAGTAATTCTAAATTATTGCAAGCATTAGGATTGACGACAATTTTCGGTGTCGCGGCTAGTTTTGTATTTTGGTTGCCCGTATTTCTAGGATTATCGATCGAAAGAACCGCTTTAAGTCTGCGACTCTGGGACTTTTGGATCTTTAATTGGATTTAAGATTATCGCGCAAAAAAGGGCAATTCATGAATTGCCCCTACTTTTTTGCGCGCTTTGCTAATTTGGTAATTGAATCCCTCTAATCGATAGATCCAGCAGTTCGATCGGGTGTAAAATTTTAGTCTGATGTCCTTGTAATTCTAAATGCTTGGCAATTTGGAGCGTACAACCAGGATTTGCCGAGGCAATAATTGTCGCCCCAGTATTGACGAGATTTTTAACTTTCTGCGCTCCAAGCTCGTTAGCTGTTTCTGGCTGGAGCATATTATAAACACCCGCGCTACCGCAACATAATGCCGCATCTAAAGGTTCTGTCAGCGACACATTGGGGATTTGTTTGAGCAGTTGACGGGGTTGGATACTAATTTTTTGTCCGTGTAATAAGTGACAAGCATCTTGATAGACGAGCGCGAGTGGTTCGACAGAAATTGGCGATAGTGGCGTAGTCAGTTTAATTTCTGCTAAAAATTCTTGAACGTCCTTAACTTTAGCCGAGAAATCGATCGCTTTTTGAAGATATTCAGGATCGTCTTGGAGCAATTCGCCATATTCTTTTAAAGTATGTCCGCAACCCGCAGCATTAATAATAATTGCATCGACATTCGTATTCTCAAACCGATCTATCATCTCTCTGGCAAGAGTTTTGGCTTGCTCTTCTTCCCCTTGGTGGTGCGGTAGCGCGGCACAACAGCCTTGAGCTGGCGGAATCACAATTTCGCAACCATTAGCTGTTAACACTCTGACTGTAGCCTGATTGACGCGATCGAAGAATAACTTTTGTACGCAACCTAAAATCATCCCCACGCGATATCTTTGCGTGCCCTGAGCGGGAATTAATGCTGGAAGGGTATCTTGAAATGTGCTGAGGGATAATTCGGGTAAATTTGACTCCATCCCCGCTAAATGGGGCGAGACTTTCTCGATAATTCCCGTCTGGCGGACGAGTTTTTGCAAGCCAAGTTTCTGATAAATAAATAGTGGAATCAGCAACAACCGCAGCCGATTGGGGTAAGGAAATAACCCAAATATAAATTGTCGATACAACCGCTCTACAAATGGGCGGGGATGATTGCGGGCGATTTGCGATCGCATCGACGTAATTAGTTTATCGTACTGCACTCCTGACGGGCAGGTAGTGGTGCAAGCCAAACAACCGAGGCAACTATCAAAATGACTGACAACCGTAGGTGTGAGGTCAATTTTGCCCTCATTCAGAGCATCCATCATGTAGACTCTCCCCCGTGGCGAATCCATCTCTGTCCCTAGAATCCGATAACTGGGGCAAGTGGAAAGGCAAAACCCACAATGCACGCAAGCATCGATGAGTTTCGGTTCCGGTGGATGTTGGGTGTCGAGTGTGGGAGATTGCATGGGGTGTGGGAGTGTGAGAGCTGTGGCGATCGCCTATAATGATTTTGACATTTTCAGATCGAGTTTGCCATCGATACAGCAATTATCAATATGAAAATTGAGACCGGATCTGATGCTGGTTTTTAAAAATAAAACTGCTGCAACCCCGATCCTGTCGTCAACTATTGCCAAGATTGAAGCGATAAAATAGCGTAATAGTTTCAAATTGAGAATTGCTGCCATCGATATTGATGCTTGAAGGCTCGTTTATTTTTGTGGCTCCGAGTTGGTGGTAATTTGTGCGACGATTTTGTAAATAGCCTTCGTAATTGCGGTAAGTTCGGCGGGTTGAATAATGTATGGCGGCATCGTGTAAATCAGTCGCCCAAACGGACGCAACCATATGCCCTCTTCGACAAAGCACGGCTGAATCGTTTGCATATCCACTGGGTCATGCAATTCTACCACCCCGATCGCGCCTAATACTCGCACATCCTTAACAGCAGCTAAACTCCGACACGGCTCTAATTCTGCTTTAAGCTGAGACTCGATCGATCGAATCGTAGATTGCCAATCGTAACTTTCGAGCAGGGCTAAATTTTCGACAGCCACCGCACAAGCCAATGGATTCGCCATAAAAGTTGGGCCGTGCATAAATACGCCCGCTTCACCCACCGCAAAACTGGCACTAATTTCTCGCGTCGTCAGCGTCGCAGCAAGAGAGATAAAGCCCCCAGACAGTGCCTTACCCACACATAAAATGTCTGGACAGATCCCTGCATGTTCGCAGGCAAACATTTTGCCCGTGCGACCAAAGCCAGTAGCAATCTCATCTAAAATCAGCAAAACATCGTACTGTTCGCATAATGCCTTGGCTTGGCGTACATATTCTGGATGATAAAAGCGCATCCCCCCAGCATTTTGGACTACTGGCTCAAAAATCGCCGCTGCGATGCGATCGTGATGTGCAGCTAGTAAAACAGCAAAACTCTCAATATCCCGCTCTTGCCAGTCATCCTCGAAGGTAATCTGCGGTGCATCGGCGAAATATTGCTGAGTCACTAGATTGCGAAACAGATGGTGCATTCCATTCACCGGATCGCAAACTGACATGGCGGCAAAGGTGTCCCCATGATAGCCATTTCGCATGGTCAGAAAACCTTGCTTCTGGGGCAAGCAACGATTGTACCAATATTGCACCGCCATCTTCATTGCAACTTCCACCGCCACTGAGCCAGAGTCACAGAAAAACACCTGCTGGAGTGCTGCGGGTGTAATCTCAATTAACTTCCTAGTCAAATCCACGGCTGGCTGGTGAGTCAAACCGCCAAACATGATATGTGACATGCGATCGATCTGAGCATGAGCGGCTTGGTTTAAGCGGGGATGGTTATAGCCATGAATACAAGTCCACCATGACGAGATCCCGTCGATTAGAGTTCGACCATCCATTAATTGAATATATACGCCCTGTGCTGATGCAACTGGAAATACTGGTTGCAAATTCGGCATGGCTGCATAAGGATGCCAAACATGCAAGCGATCGAAATCGATGAGTTGCTGTAAAGATTGCATGGAGAAGTGTGCAGGCTGGTACTAACGCAAGTTGCTAGTTTTTGAGTGTGGGGAGTGTGGGGAGTGTGGGGAGTGTGGGGGGAAAAACGAAGGAACGCAGTTCCAAAACCTAAAACCTAAAACCTAAAACCTAAAACCTAAAACCTAAAACCTAAAACCTAAAACCTAAAACCTAAAACCTAAAACCTATCTCACCACCCATTTCCAGAGTGGATGAGAGCTGCCTTGCTTGCGAATTTGACAAACTTTAGCGATTAATTGCTGGCGTTCTTTTTTTGGCAATCCCCAAATTAGGTTGCGACTTTGCCAGCACAAAGTACCCGTCATCATTCCCACGCACAAACACAACCCAAACGCCGGAAGCGGCTGAAACGCCAGTCCGTATTTCACTGTTGCCCAGGTAAAACATTCTTGAGCCAGACTAATTGGATAGCGTAATTCCCACAGGCTATAAGCACCGACAGTCAACCATAACAAGCCAATTACGCTCCATCGCCAATAGACAGTCAGACGATAGAGATTATTGATTTGGTTTTTAAAAACTGGGTCGAGTTCGATTTCGGGATCTGAGGCAGATCCCGAATCTTGAGATAGATTCGCTTTAGACATCAGCTCACATCTTGCATCAAAAAAAAGCTACTAGTGGATAGCGAAAAGTGCGTTCTTGGGCGCGAGCTTTGTGGGGGAAGCTTCCCCCACAAACGTCGCTTGGTTCCCCCTGTCTTGTCTTGTCGTTTTCTTATTCGGGGGGAACCCTAGACATAAAAACGCCGCTGTCGCACTTATTTTGACAACTGGGCGGGTGACCCGACCAGTGGGGAACCCGTCCAAAAGTGCGCCGCAAGTGAAGCACCTTTTCAAGAAAGTGAATAGTTAAGATTCAGAACTAACTGTTGTTGGTGTGGGGTTATCTGGATGATTTGCGCGCCACCAACCAAACAGAGTACTAGCGATGAAGATACTCGAATACGCTCCAGCCGTAAAGCCGATAATTAAGCACAGGGCAAAATTCTTGAGCGTTTCGCCACCGAATAAGTAGATCGAGAATAAGGTAAGCAGAACTGTCAGAGTGGTATTGATCGATCGAGACATTGTTTGGTTGACGGCATCGTCTACAATTTTATCGATCGGTTGGTCGGGACTGAGGCTAATTACTTCGCGAATCCGATCGTAAATAACCACCGTATCGTTAACAGAAAAACCGATAATTGTCAACAAAGCGACGACGAATAAGCTATCGATTTCTGTACCGCTAACTAGACCTAAAATCGAAAAAACTCCCGTCGTAATCAGTACATCGTGAAACAGAGCGATGAAGGCGAAGAAGGCGTAGTCAAATCTGAATCGGAAAGTTAGATATAACAAAATCAATCCGAACGATAATAAAATTGCAATCAGACCATTTTGGAATAGTTCTTGTCCGAGTGTAGCCCCGACTTTTAGCACATTACGTCGTTCGGGATCGAGGTTGCCAATTTTACTACTAAGAGCAGCTTCTAACTTGTCGATCGCATCGGTTTCGAGGTATTTAGTGGCGATCGATAATCCGGTAGAATCTTTACCAGCTACTTGAATGATCGCATCAGAAATCCCTTGACTTTTAACTAATTCGCGAACGGCAACGATATCGATCGGTTTACAATTATTAACGACCTTGCAATCTAGTCCATACTCTAGTTTCGAGCCACCTGTAAAGTCTAATCCTCTGCGTAAGGGCGATCCAATTAGGGGATTAGTCCACGATAAAATCATCGAGATAATTCCTGTCAAAATAATCGTGCTAGATAACAGCCACCACCATTTACGTTGTTTGGTAACACTGAATTGCTTCATAGGGAATAGGGGAGTAAGGAGTAAGAAGTAAGGGACTGGGGAAAATTAAATCACTATTCACTATTCACTATTCACTTACTTAGTTGCTAAGTTAGGTATATTTGGTGCAAATAGTTGAGGTTTTTTACGTAAGATTGGAAAACCCAAGACTAATAACAGCAATAGCGTGCGAGTACAGGTGAGCGAGGTAAAGAAACTTAATGCTACCCCGACGGCGAGAGTAACGGCGTATCCTTTTACCAATCCCGAACCGAGGAAAAATAACGCACCGCAGGAAATTAAGGTAGTGACATGACTGTCTAAAATACTATCGAAAGCACGGTGAAAGCCAGACTCAACGGACTTGTATAACGTTTTACCATCACGCAATTCTTCACGAGTGCGCTCGAAGATTAACACGTTGGCATCTACCGCCATCCCAATACTCAGAATAAATCCAGCAATCCCTGGGAGCGTCAAAGTTACTTCTAAGATGTTAAAAGCTGCTAACGACAAGAGAGTGTAGATAACCAGCGCAATATCGGCAACTATTCCAGGTAATCGGTAATAGACACCCATAAAAATCGCAACTAACCCCAATCCGCCCAACCCAGCGTAGATACTGCTCTGAATGCTGTCTCGCCCCAACGTTGCACCTACAGTCCGGTTCTCGACGATTTTAACGGGCACTGGGAGCGAGCCGCCACGTAGTTGAACTGCTAACTCGCTAGCTTTTTCTGTCGTAAAGTTACCTGTAATTACAGCTTTACCGCCAGCAATCCCTGTCGCGGCAAATTCAGCCTTGACAGTTGGAGTACTAATTGGATCTTTATCGAGAAATACGCCGATCGATCGACCAGTTCCTGCTAAATTTTTAGTAAGGTTGGCAAAAGCATCGCCGCCAGCACCATCAAATTCGAGCGCGACTTCCCAGCCGTCAGAGCCGACTGGCTGGGGGTTGGCATATTTAAGCTGTTTGCCACTAATCGCCGCCTTGCCAAATAATTTACCGATTTCAATCTGTTGTTTTTCGATTGTGGCTTGATTTTCGGCGATCGCAACTTTATCTGTGGATTTGGTTTTTTTGAAGTCTTCTTGCTGTTTTTTAGCAGCTTCAAGTATGGCTAATTCTGCGCCCAATTGTCCTTCTGTTCCGGCTTGTTGTTCGCGGAATTCTAGTTGTGCGGTCTCGCCGAGGACTCTTTCTGCTTGTTGTGGATCGTTGACCCCTGGTAATTGGACTAAAATTTTATTACCACTAGCAGATTGAATTAAAGCTTCGGCTACCCCCAAACCATTAATCCGATTTTCAATTACTTTTTGAACTGCTTCCGAATCGGACTGGGTAATGACTGGGTGTTCTTTAGTTTCTTTAATCTGAAGAGTCAGCTGCGAACCGCCTTGTAAATCTAATCCTAAGCGCATTGGCTTATTGACTAGCAAGATAATTGCACCGATGACTAGGGCGATAATTAAGCCTAAAATAACTCGCTGTTTTTGCATAATAAATCTAAATTAGTTATTTCTAATAATCGGGGGGATGGTTGATTTTTGCGAACTTTGGCTTTATTTAGGCTTAATTGTCCGATTTTCGATAACTTCGACAGGAACTGGTAACGAACCACTACGAAGTTGGATTGCCAGATCGTTGGCAGTTTCAGCAGTAAAATTACCTGTAATTACGGCTTTGCCTCCTGTAATTCCCGTGGTAGCAAATTCAGCACTGACAGTAGGGGTACTAATGGGGTCATTATCGATGAAGACACCGATCGCACGACCAGTTCCTGCTAATTTTTTAGTTAGTTTGGTAAAAGCTTCGCTACCAACATCATCAAATTCGATCGCAATTTCCCAGCCTTCGCTGGATAATGGTTGTGGGGCAGCATTTCTAAGATTCCCACCAGAGAGTGCCGCTTTGCCAAATAGTTTACCAATCTCAGTATATTGCTGCTCGATCGCGGCTTGATTTTCCAAGATTGCTGATTTGTCTGGAGCTTGAGACTTTTTGAGGATGGCTTGCTGCTCTTTGGCGGCAGTCAGTACCGCCAGCTCTGCACCCAGTTGTCCTTCTGTCCCAGCTTTTTGTTCGCGAAATTCGAGTTGAGCGGTACCACCTAAAATTCGCTGCGCTTGTCGAGCATCTTTAACACCAGGTAGTTGAACTAAAATTCGATTGTTATCGAGAGATTTAATGTAAGCATTCCTTACACCTAAGCCATTAACCCGACCTTCAATTACCCTCTGAACAACCTCTCGATCTGCCTCAGATATTTGTGGATGCTGCTTGGTAGGCTTGAGCTGCATCGTCAGTTGCACTCCGCCTTGACGATCTAGACTCGATCGATCTAGATTACAACTTGCAGATGCAATCGCAATGAGTGGCAGGATAATGAGGTAGGAGATCGCAAGCTGTGTTCGCACGGTTAATTTAGAAATTTAATTACCTTTAAATTTAATTGAGAATTAGGAGCGGAAAAATGCCAAGGCATCAATCTCTCCCTTCTCAACTTCCTGCTGTTACAGTCTGCCATCAACCATTTTTTCGATCGCTTCGGCAATCTGGGGCGGCTGAATAATCGTCAGGTATTCTAACTTTCCATTATAAGGAGTCGGAATATCTTGTGACGACATCCGCAGCACAGGAGCATCTAACTCATCAAAGAAATGGTCGCTAATCGAAGCGACGAGTTCAGCACCAATCCCGCCAGTTCGCATACACTCTTCAACAATGATGACTTTATGCGTCTTTTTAATTGATGCGCCAATTGTTTCTAAATCTAGAGGTTTGAGCGAAATTAAATCGATAATTTCCGGATCGTAATCTTTCCCGGCTGCTTCTAAGAGTTTCATGGCTTGGGTGCAGTGGTGGCGCATTCGCGAGTAGGTTAGCACCGTCACATCTTTACCAGGACGCACGATTTCGGCTTTATCGAGGGGGAGTAAATACTCTTCATCGGGTAGGTCTTCTTTGAGGTTGTAGAGTAATACATGCTCGAAGAATAACACCGGATTTTCGTCTCTAATTGCGGCTTTGAGCAATCCTTTGGCATTGCGAGGAGTCGAACAGGCCACGATTTTCAAACCAGGAACGGCTTGGAAATAAGCCTCCAGGCGTTGGGAATGTTCCGCACCCAATTGTCTACCCACACCACCAGGGCCGCGAATCACCAAGGGAATTGTAAAATTACCACCAGAGGTATAACGCAACATTCCGGCATTATTAGAAATCTGGTTGAAGGCAAGGAGCAAAAAGCCCATGTTCATTCCTTCAATAATCGGGCGTAACCCTGTCATGGCAGAACCGATCGCCATTCCCACAAAACTATTTTCGGCGATCGGCGTATCTAAAATCCGCATCTCTCCATATTTCTGATACAGATCTTTGGTGACTTTGTACGAACCGCCGTAGTGTCCGACATCTTCACCCATCACATATACCGCTGAATCCCGCGCCATCTCTTCATCGATCGCAGCTCGGAGGGCATTAAAAAATAGAGTTTCTGCCATGCTAGGTTTACAACACTTAAATTTCTCAGATCTCACTCTAACAGAATTAGGGGATAGGGAATAGGGGATAGGGAATAAGGATTAGGGGCATTTGGTGGTGGGAGATAGAATTTGCAAAAGTGGTATAATTCACATACCGCAAACGTTTGCACACTCGATAACGATTGCTGATTAATACTGTCTTTGAGCAATAGGTTCTTGCCAAATGGTCGCTTTACAAGAACATTTTCCACGACTTACCCCTATCGAATATCTGGAGTGGGAAGAGCAACAAGAATTCCGACATGAGTATGTCGATGGTGAAGTCTATGCTATGACTGGCGGGACTCTCAACCATAGCGAAATTGCTGGTAATTTCACTGCCATCCTTAAAAATCACTTACGCGGTTCGGGTTGTAAGGTGTTTAATTCCGATGCTAAGGTACAGATTTTGGAATCTAATTCCTACCTTTATCCCGATGTTAGCGTTACCTGCGACGATCGCGATCGCCGTGCTACCAAATTTATTAGTTATCCTTGTCTGATTGTCGAAGTCCTATCACCCAGTACCGAAGCTTACGATCGAGGTGATAAATTCGCACTTTATCGACGTTCTATAACCTTACAGGATTATGTGTTGGTGAGTACTAATGCGATGAGAGTGGATCTCTATCAACGAAACGAACGCGGCAGATGGGAAATTCTATCTTCTGATGCTGGCGATACTATCGAGCTTCCAAGTGTGAATCTGAGCGTACCAGTAGCACAGATCTATGAAGATATAGTTTTCAGCGTAGAGGCATAATTCAGCCATGTGAGGATTTTGGATCTAATAATTTCGACGGATAGTTCGATTTGTCAAATTTCGTGGTATGCTCCAAACAAGATAAATACCCCGAAACACAATGAAACAATTTACCCCCCGAAATCGCTAAAACTCTTGTACTGACTAGCTTTTCAGATCTGTCTGTACTTGTTGTTGCTCCCGATCAAGCTGTCGTACTTGATTTTGAAAGCTTAGCTCAAAACAATACTGCTGTTAATAATGTGGGAACTAGTTATACAGAAGATGGTTTTACAGTCAGTCAAGTTGGCACTCAATCAAGTTCACTCGCGGTTTGGGGTAATCAATCGACTTTTTATCCAGGCTCGACAGCTCTTTTCAACAATGCTTCTGGTGGAGTCACTCGTTTAACTCAAGTAGGTGGTGGCGCATTTACACTCTCATCGATCGATCTGGTGGATCTTTTTAATGAGCCTAGATCAACACCAGTCACTTTTACTGGTCTGAAAGCTGACACCACCACCATCACTCAAAACTTCACCACAAGTGAAATCGGTCTAACAACTTTTAACTTCACCAACTTCACTAATTTAGTTTCTGTCGATTGGGATCAGGTTTTCCCATTCCATCAGTTTGACAATATTAATGTCAGTGCCAGCAATTCCAAATTCAAAAATCTAGGAGGAGTTGGCTGCCCGATTAGAGGTTGAGCCATAAAGCATGAAATCAATCAAGGATGACCAACTCTCAAAAAGCAAATATTTGGTAAGACTGAGGAGATCTTGAAAAAACCCTTTACGAGTACCGCGCTGGTGACGAATCTGTTGGTAGGCAAGATCTGTTAAATGCAAAACAGTATGAAAGAGAAACGCCAACAGGTTAAGCGTCAGTAAACAAGACGCTAAATGCTCTTGTCCATGACCAAAGTTATGCTCCAGATGATATCCCTTTGTTTTGAGAACATTATGATTTTCATTTTCTGTCTTCCACCGACATCGACCAGCAGCAGCAAACAAGGGTACGCTCTGTTCATTTAACTCATGACGGGTAACAAATGCGTTTTCATATAATATTTTCCCATCTGATTCACGGGTGTGAATTAGTTTACACCAATTGACCTCAATAGCTGGCTGTGAGGCTCTTAGAGGAATACCATTGACATATTGATAGCTATACAATTCTCTCGAATTCTTATTCCACTGTTTCACTTCTAGCTTGGTTACTGCTTCAATACCATCCAAGTATTTTAACCAGTCATAAAGCGCGGTGTGAGACGTTTCTAGACAGGTAAAGATAAAGTTCATTCCCGATGAGAGAATCTCTTCACACATTGGTTGGTGACTGTAGAGATCGTCTCCCAGCAGGGTGACTGTTTGTCCCTTAAATTCGGCCGCGTGATGTTTGAGCCACCGTTTAGCTGCGGCCACTTCGCAATCTTGTTTCTCCTGCCCATCTTGAGGAGTAATAAATTCTGGGGCTAAGGAAATTACTTGAGATTGCCCAGGGGCGACAATTACAGGCAGAATAGCACTGTGAAAATATGTCACTGTGCCATTTTTGTGAGTCCGGCTCGAACAACATTTACAGTTCAACTTATGAGAATTAAAATACTGAGTTCCATCCAGCGCAATCAGTATTCCGCCTAGATACTGGAACGGCTTTAAATGTCCATCCCGCTTCAACGCTTGATAAACGCAATTGAATACTGATGACAACGAGGTCGCTGGAATTCCGTCTAAAATGTTCCGCATTTGCTGCACTGTTGGCACTTCCATCATGCCAAACAGTGTAGTCGCATTACTTTTGCCCTGATTACTCTCCATGTGCCTTTGGTGCTCCAAAAAGGATTCACTTTGCATGAAGAAGACTGAGAACGCTCCTAAGACCGCATCCAGAAGGCTATATTTAGTCGCATTACTGGCAAGGCGTGGGTCTTTCATCCCCAGAATAGCTCGATTCAAATATTCGAGCAGGGCGATAAAACTCAGCTTCATTGGCTCCATCATGCTTCTCTTGTTGAAGTCCTTCTATTTTCCTGCTCGCCCTACCCCGTTGTCAAAATCTGAATTTGGAATTGCTGTGTCAGTGCGGCTAGTGCTACTGCCGTTCCCGAACCATTTACGGTATTAGGAACGCTCTTCGGTGCGGGATATGGTGTCGCGATCAAGCGGAAGTTAGCTAAAGCCAAGCTAGATAGAGAAGATATCTCATAGATACGCCCGATCCTTAACCTATTGGTGTGGACAGGAACCCGACTTCGAGAAGTCGGGTTTCTTGCATTCAGTTATTGTCGATACCATCCAATTTGGTTAAGAGTTACCCTGTCCAGTGATATGCCGCATGATGATATCGAACTTAGCATTCAATTCCCGTACTTCGCCTGTCAAACTGTCAAATCGTTGATTCATCGAAGTTTCTAACGCGTCAAATCGCCGATCTATTTGCTCTTCAACCACGTCAATTTCCTCATAGACGCGATTGAAAGAATCGTTTAATTCTCTCCATGTTACCTGTGTGTCTTCAAGTCTACTCACTCTTCGATCGAGTCTTCTGATCGATTTAATTAAATCTGTATCTTCTGGTTCTCTGGCTTGTGTCATGGCGACTCATCGCAATTGATTTTTTAGACATCCGCACGAGTGCTTAATTCGGTCAGCGTCGCTATTTATATTTTATCTCGATCGCCTCGATCTGCTAGATCTAGAATTGGGCACCAGGTTTTAAAATCCAAAATGGCATGACAACACCTGTATGGTGGGGAAAACCGGACGAATTTAGATTTAATTCCGATCGAGTACTGTCCTGATTTGGGGATAGCGGTAGTGTATATTCAAACAAAGATGAAGATGAGACCAGTTAAAGTGCATTACCTGGGGTTGCTATATCGACCAATATCTAAATCAATTTGAGAGTGAGTGCCAAACGTGGAAGATCGATTGCCGTTATTAATCCAAAAACAACTCGATGCAATAATTCGACGACATCCGCCCCTATTTCCGTGGGAAACAAAACTTGAAGAGTATGAGACAAACGAGAATGAATCTGGGCACCCTAAACCTAGTATCCCAACTCCATCGCCCGAACCTAGTAGCGATAGCTAGTAGTTAGTTGCCAGTGGGTGGAGCCAACTATCGTTGATTTTGCTATTATGCCCACATTTGCCCGACAACAACCAAATTCGCTGCTGGCGAAAATTCAGCATCAGATGGCAAAAATGCCCAAAACTGCACCAGAGGACTCGTTGCTGTTGCGGGTGCTGGTACAGTCGATGGTAGTGGTGGGCATTATCGCCACCGATGTCGCTGCGGAGACTCAAATGAGTTTATGGGCGATTCCGTTGAGTATTGCTGGATCTGCCTGGAGTTGGTACCATCGTCGCGGTCATAATATTGGGGCTAAATTTGGTTTAGCATTGGCAATGCTAGGGGCGTTAGGTTATTTTGTAGCGAATCTGGTGGGGAGTCTGAACGATACGCGGCTGGTATTAGCCGAGTTATTGGTGCAAATGCAGGTAATTCACACCTTCGATCTACCGCGCCGTAAGGATTTGGGCTATTCGATGACGATCGGTTTAATTTTAATTAGCGTTGCGGGTACTTTGAGTCAAACATTGACATTTGCGCCGCTATTGCTACTATTTTTAACGATCGCAATTCCGGTATTATTTCTCGACTATCGATCGCGTCTCGATCTTAGCCCATTGACAATTTCTAGCCCTAGCGAGATTACCAAGATCGGGTTACCTTGGCGAAAGTTGGCGCAATTACTGGGGATAGTCTTGAGCATCGGATTGGTAATTTTCGCTCTGATGCCGCGTTTTCCAGGCTATCAGGGTTCGCTCCCCGTCAGCGCGCCGATTAAATACGAACGACAGAAATTTGATGTGAGGGGCATTAATAATCCCGGCTATCAGCGCAAGGGGAAAGGGGGAGGTACGGGAGATCTCCAAATCGATGGCAAAGGGGGTAATGGTAACGGCGACGGAATGCTAGACGATACTTTTTACTATGGATTTAACTCGCAGATCGACCAAAATCTGCGGGGAGCAATGAAGCCCAAAGTAGTTATGCGCGTGCGTTCTCAAGCTCCAGGCTTTTGGCGCGCCTTAGCATTCGATCGGTATACTGGTAAAGGCTGGGAAATTTCTTGCAACGATAAAACCCGCAAAGTGCGTCGCCCAGAATGGGAATATAAATTTACGCTCGGTTATCCACCTCGAAATATTAAAACCAAGCAAATCATTCAAAGTTATACCGCTTTAGAAGATTTGCCCAATATCATTCCGGGAATGTCGGCGATTGGTGAGTTATATTTTCCCACCTCAGAAATTGCGATGGATTTAGAAGGAACGCTCCGATCGCCGATCGGTTTACAGCCCGGATTGACTTATACTGTCGTATCGCACGTACCATATCGCGATCGGGAATTACTCGATGCCGCCAGTACCAAATATCCTCAAGATATCATCGACCATTATCTGCAAATTCCCGATGCGATCGCACCCAAACTCCAAACATACACCCAAAATTTAGTCGATCGATCGTCCCAACAGCAAGTCGGCAAAGATAGCCCTGCCTTAGTATCCAACTACGCTAAATCGCTCTACCTCGCCCAATATCTCAAACAACATTATCGCCTCCCCGCCGACCCAATGGCACTCGATCGCATTCCAGATGGTGAAGATTTAGCCAACTGGTTCCTATTCCGCTGCGAGGGTAAATCGACTAGTTGCCAAACTGGGGGCTATGCCGACCATTTTGCCACCACCTACACGATGATGTTACGCTCGATCGGGATTCCCGCTCGATTAGTCGTCGGTTTCGATGCTGGTAAATTCAATCCCTTCACCGGATTTTACGAGGTTTCCAACACCGATGCACACGCCCTCACAGAGGTCTATTTCCCTAATTATGGATGGTTTGCCTTCGATCCAATTCCAGGGCATCCCTTGACCCCGCCAGGTGCCGATGAAGACCAAACCTTTGGCGCGCTTCAACAAATTTGGAACTGGGTAGCGAGTTGGCTGCCATCGCCAGTTACTGCTTGGTTAGCTCAAGTTTGGTCGTTAACGCTCGGTTGGCTGGTTGTGGGACTTGCCTGGTTTTTTAGCCTGTTTTCTCAAGGCTGGTTGGGAATCTTTAGCGGTAGCGCGATCGCGATTACGATTGCTTTTTGCTGTTGGTGGGGATGGCAACAATTTACAAGCTGGAAACACCGACAATGGTTGCGAAAATTATCGCCAGTCGAGCGAATTTATCAGCAAATGTTAGCTAAATTAACAGCAGCAGGTTTTCCCAAACATCCGGCTCAAACGCCCTTAGAATATGCTCGATCGATCCAAACTAATTGCTCTGTTTCAATTAGCGGCTTAGTTATCGAAATATCTCAAGCCTATACAGCTTGGCGATATGGAGCTGAAGCCCAACGACTCGATCGATTACAGGAATTACTAATAACTCTCAAAAAAGTATCGAATAAGTTACCATAAAGGTTCTTTGTCTGGAGATAGATCGCGATTGGAGCTTTTTTGCTTCCTGGGGAGATCGGAGGCGGTGAGTTTAAGTGAATATTGAATCGGCAGATCGCTATCGGAAACTAAAACAAATTCATGATAGCCATTGCGAGTAGTTTTACCAGACCAATTTTTAGTTTGGGAATCTGTTAGTATCGCTGGCAGTTTAGATGTGGGCGGATAAATCGATAGTTTAGTCGATGAATTAGTTTGCAGATCGATCGCGATATCTTGACCGCGTACTAAACTCGCAACATACGCCTTACCGTCGCCCGGTTGAAGCGTGCCGCTGACTGTGCCGCTATTCCCGCCGATCGGAAAGACAATTTCATCGGTGGCTTGTTTGGAGGCGATCGCCTGGACGCGATCGAACATTGTTGCCTGGTAAATTTGTCCGATTGGGGTATTGAGAAATTGGTTTAATTTCAATCCTAATTTGTCGGCTGAGTAATCGGTAATCGATCGATATTTAGCATTAGTGAGATCGATTAATGTCCGTTTGCTCAGATGTAATTTATTAATTTGCGATTCCCAACTCGATCGATCTGCCGCTGTATAAGTACCGATTTTTTTGACAGCATCGGTGCTGAGTTGGCGATCTAATTTATCGCCTAATTCACTGGCAATTGTATCTAGCTGAGATTTTGCTTGACTGTCGCTAGTATTATTTGCCTGGGTTTTACCATACACCTGTTTGACTGCGTCGC
The DNA here is from genome assembly GCF_031422475.1 of Chamaesiphon sp. VAR_48_metabat_403. NCBI lineage: Bacteria > Bacillati > Cyanobacteriota > Cyanophyceae > Gomontiellales > Chamaesiphonaceae > Chamaesiphon > Chamaesiphon sp. VAR_48_metabat_403. The sequence continues at coordinate 3,640 of NZ_JANPLS010000318.1, read as the reverse complement.
CATAAGCTTGGATATTTACCCCTTTGGCAGTTAAGGCTGCTGGGATTGTTGGGGTAATTGAAGTTGTGGCGGTAGTTGGCTCAATCGATCTGGTACTAGTTTGACTGGGCGTGGCTACTGGAGCGATCGAGCTATTGGGTGAGCGAGGTGATTCCGATCTCTTAGGCATCAGACTGGCAACCAACCAACCCAATCCAATCGCCCCGACGACTGCCGCAATTGTCATCCAAGTTTTACCGACAATTGCCATCAGGGAAGATTTGGGCTTGGTGGATAATGTCGGCGGGATAATTTGCGGCGGGTTGGGCGTAACAACGACAGTCGGAATCTGCGATTGGGCATTTTGTCCCGGTGCGGTCTGGGTGGCGGCTGCCTGGGCAGTAACTACCGTCGGCTTGAGATTCTCTGTTTTTCCCGATTGGAGAGCTGTGAGGACATCCTGAGCGGATTCAAAGCGATCGTTGGGGCGGAGTTGGAGCATTCGATCGAGAATACTGCCTAAGTTGGGGTTGAGGCTGATATGTTCGCGCCAGTTCCAGGTAAAATTTTGAGGGTCGATCAGATCTGGTGGTTCTTTGCCCGTAAGTAAGACTAAGGATGTCGCGGCGAGGGCGTATAAGTCGCTGTGGGGAAAGACTACACCCCGTTGCATTTGCTCGTTAGGTGCATAGCCAATTTTACCCAATCGCGTTGGTACCTCACTATTGCCCACATTACCAGGCATATACTGAGTGGCGGCATTGACGGCGACTTGTTTGACACCGCCAAAATCGATCAGTACTGGCAAGCCATCGCTAGCGCGGGAAATTAAATTATCCGGCGAAATATCGCGGTGAATGACTCCCACCGAATGAATATAACTGAGTACTGGTAAAATCTGGATCAGAAATTTGGTAATTTCCGCTTCGGTAAATGTGTGCCCCCGTGCGGTTTTTTGGCGGAGCAGTTGCTGGTAGTTTTCGCCAGCAACATAATCTTGAACTAAAAATAATAGTCCCACACCCCCACGATTGACGCGAAACATTTCCCTAAACATCGGGATCTGGGGATGTTGCAATTGGTACATTACTCCAGCTTCGCGCTCGAATAATTGTTGGGCTTTGGTGAGTAGAGCCGTACCATGCACTTGCGGCGCAAATTCTTTAAGCACACACGGTTCGTTAAAGCGATTGACATCTTCGCATAGATAAGTCCGCCCGAATCCACCTTGACCGATTTCTTTGGTAATCCGATACCGATCTCCAAGTGTTACACCCACTGTCATCGCACTATTGACAGGGGCAACCAGCGGACTGCCACAGGATTGACAAAAACGGTTGCTGTCAGGGTTTTCGTGTCCGTTAGGGCAGAATATGGTCATTGGGGGAGTGGGGGGAGTGTGGAGTGTGGGGGGGTGTGGGGAGTGTGGGGGGAGAAAAACCTAAAGCCTATTCCCTATTCCCCTAAAGCCTAGCCCCCAGATCTTCAAATAGTTTATCGAGTTGGGGTAATAATTCATTATCTAGATATGCTTGAGTTTGCTGCTGAATTTGACTGAGAGATCGCTCGATCGATTCATTGACGATATCTAATAGTCGATCGCAGGAAACAGCATATTTTAATTGGGTAGGTTTTTCGCCATCATTATTCCGGTCGAACAACCCAGTCGGACGCACACAAACTTCACTATAAATTAATTCTTGTTTGGGATTGAATCTTTCACCCATACTTACAAAATAAAAGCGATCGACGATCTTTAACGTTAATCGCTCTGTTTGGATAAAGCTATTAACGTACTCGGTGCTAATGATTTTTCTAGCCTTAGCTAGTGGCTGAATCCGATCGCCGATCGTTTGTTGCAACTGACTCAAACACGAATCGACTCGATCGACTGTCATTTGCTTCTCGGTCTTCAATTGACCTTTAATTTCAGTCTCAATATAAGTTAGGACTGATTCGATAAATACTTCAGCATCTTTTTTAAAATCAAATTGCAGCACGCCAGTCGAACTAAACTCTAATTTAGACTTAAACCAATGAACTGGGTGTCGAGGCGGAAAGCCCCGTTCGTCTTCCATGTTTTCAATATGAGCGGTCATCACTCGTTGTAAAAATGGCATTCTTTCCTGTTCTTTTAATAACAGAAATTGCCGAAATGATTTACTCAATCGATCTCGAATTTCCTGTAAATCGATTTTGATATCCGCATTTAAAGTCTGCTCTAATCGATCGATATCCGCCAGACTTTGCGCGCGCAAAGCAACCAGATCGATCTCTACGGCTAGCTCGGCAGTAGATTTATTTTCGACAGCATTCACATCAATAACTTTACTACTATCCATAAAGGTTGCCTCTTGAATCTTAAAATCTAGACATAGTTCTCACCAATTCAGGTGGCAGTTTTGGAGTTAACCTAAATTGCTCCCTACCATAGTACCAGTGACTCCAGTCGCGTTACCAGTTACCGAGTCTACCGATGCAGACCGAGCAAAGAGTCACAAATGTTGTAGTCTTTATTTTAGCCTAATCTTTTCCTCAAGTTGACAAACAATCGATCGACCGACTCTAAATTTTTCTGCCCTGGCGAGACTTCTACCCCGCTGGAAAGGTCGATCCCATCGGGTTGGATCTGACTCAATGCCATGCAAATATTATCGGGAGTTAAGCCGCCAGCTAACAGCCACGGAATACTGGGTTTAAATGCCACTAACTGTTGCCAATCGAGTGTTTGTCCCGTACCGCCGAGCGCGTCGGGATGATAAGCATCGAGCAGCAACCCATCGACGACTTGGCTATAGGCTTGAATAGAGTCTAGATCGCTAGTACTGCGAACGCGCCATGCCTTGATAATTTCGGTATCTGGTAAAGCTTGGCGTAATTCTTGGCAAAACTCAACGGGTTCCATACCATGCAGTTGGACGGTATGAAGATTTGTCAATGTGACGACATGAGCGATCGTCGTCACCGAAAAATCGGCAAAAACACCCACTGTATTCGCCACTGAAGCTAGCTCTGAGACGATCGGCACCAGTTGAGTCAAATTTAGATAACGAGGCGAACTAGGCACGCAAATAAAGCCCAAATCGGTGGCTCCTAGCTTGGCGATCGCATCTCCTTGTTCGACGGTGGTAATCCCACAAATTTTAATTCGCATGAGTATTCTTCACAATTTAAGGAAAGTGCTGTAATAATTAGTTGCCATCTTAAAGTGCGATCGGGTGTCTAAAATTTTGTCAACCAACTCAATCATTGCCGCTATTCCCCATACCGAACCGTGGTGCTTGAATACTGTAATAATTATGATTATTTGTAATACTGCGGCAATCGCGATCGCCGCAGCTATTCCTCACCGAAATCCAATCAGCACTCCAAATTCACCTAATATTGCGGGTATCGATTTAGCGACACTAATTGCCGCCATGAGTTTCGGACACATTCTGGGAGTTGGCTTCTCACTCGGACTCACCAATTTAGGGATAATTTAATTTAGGGAATAGGCTTTAGGCTTTAGGTTTTAGGTTTTAGGGGGTAACCCTGTTAAGGTGAATACTTGTAATAAGCGTAGCGGTAGACGATAAATACTGGTGGTTTGCGGGTTTTACTGGTGGGGGCAGAACCCGGATCTGGGGGTTGTCTTGATGCGCTAAACCGTTGGGTTCCC
>NZ_JANPLS010000317.1:0-28693 GCF_031422475.1 Chamaesiphon sp. VAR_48_metabat_403 | reverse complement strand
GCGGTGTGACAGAAGCTCTGCATCACTAAATCGGCACTGAAACCCAGACAGGCAAGTTCTTTGAGTTCGTCGCGAGTCATTGGCCCTGTGGTATCTTGGGAACCAACGGTGGTCATTAAGGGTTCGCAGGACATCCCAGGGCGCACGCCAGGTAATCCGCAGGCTTTGCCGACCATTTTTTGGGCGAGGGTGTAGCCTTTGCCTGTATCTGTGGGTTGAGTGGGACGGGTAAAGATGGTGCTGGGGGGTAATCCCAAGGCGATGCGGGTTTTGTCGGTGAGGGTGCGCCCGATGAGCAGGGGAATTCTACCGCCTGCGCGAACTTCATCAAGGATGGTGTCGGGTTTGAGGTTGAAGGTGGAGAGGGTTTCGCCGGATTCGTTGGTGATTTTGCCAGCGTAGGGATGGATGGTGATGACCATACCAGTTTCGAGCATGGTAATATCACACTCGATCGGTAGACTCCCCGAATCCTCGGCAGTATTAAAGAAAATCGGCGCGATTTTACTGCCCAAAATATAACCACCCGTGTGCTTATTCGGCACGCAGGGAATATCTGCACCAATGTACCAAAGGACGGAATTAATCGCCGATTTGCGCGAGGAACCTGTACCGATAACGTCGCCAACATAGGCAAGGGGGTGTCCTTTCTGTTTCAATTCGGCAATGGTGGCTAAACTCCCAGGTTGGCGAGTTTCCAGCATCGCGAGGGCGTGGAGGGGAATATCGGGGCGACTGGTAGCTTCAGTTGCAGGGGATAAGTCGTCGGTATTGGTTTCGCCTGGGACTTTGAAGATAGTAACGGTAATCCTTTCGGGCAGGGTGGGGCGAGATGTGAACCAGTCAGCATTTGCCCAGGCATCGATGACTTGCTTGGCGTAGGGATTGGTTTGGGAGAGTTCCCACACGTCGTTAAATGCGTCGTAAACGAGGACGATTTTGCTCAGTGCTTTGACTGCGGCTGTGGCGAGTTCGGTGTTGTCAGATTGGAGTAAGTCAATGAGCGATCGAACATTATAACCGCCTAACATTGTACCTAATAACTCGATCGACTCGATCTTATCAATCAGCGGACTACTAACTTTACCCATAACGATCCCAGTCAGGAAGCCAGCTTTGACATAAGCAGCCGGATCTACTCCAGGTGGAACTCGATCTCTGAGTAATGCGAGTAAATTAGCTTCTTCACCTGCGGGAGGATTTTTTAATAGTTCGCACAATGCACTGGTTTGTTCGGCATCGAGGGGTAATGGCGGTATGCCTAATGCGGCTCGATCGGCTGTATGCTGGCGATATGCTTCTAACATCTTAAAATAGAGCTTCTGTATATAAGTCTTTCTATTTTAATAGGTGGCGGCTACTGGTGAGTGTTTGGGGCGATCGATTTTTGCAGATACCGAGGAGTGGAATCGTTAGATCTATTTCTGGGCATTCTATAATTAATCAGTCTTTTAACTTAGTGTAATCGAATATTCTGCATATGGTTGCTTCGCAAACTTTTCAACAATTTATTGGAGATTTTGGTACTAATTCATGGTTAGTACTTTTTGTTAAAGCTCCAATCGATATTGTATCTACTACCTACGCTGAAATTTTGAGTTGTGAGGTTGACCGCAATATTCCATTTTCCTTGATATCACTAGGATCGGAATCATACGGAGCAAATAAAGTAATTGTTGAAATTGCTGACAGTGATTGGACTATTATTTTTCACATTATCGGTGATTATGATATTTTCGATGCACAACAGCTATCTAGTAGGCTGAATGTAAGTGTTCTTAAGTTTTTCGCATCAGATACATCAGCTACTGTTGGTTGCAGACTATTTTCACCAGATGAAGCTACTTTATTGTACCGAACTAGCAATGATTACGAAGATGAAAGGGTCATTTATGACAAAGAGTTTGAATATACAGCAGAATTGGGTATGGAAATATCACAATCAACGGGAAGTATAATTATAGAAAGTTATGAAAATTTTTTTGAATCACTTGGAATTAAAACAGTGAATCTATCAATTAATAAGAGCCGAACAGTTGTCGCGATAGAAGATAATCAGAGATCGCAAGTTTTGCAAGTCGATCTTGTAAAATTATAATTTTTTACTGCCTCACTCGATCGATATTTCATTTTTATGGGAAACAACAATAAATATTCGATCGATCTTCGGGATCGCGTTATCTTTCTAGAAAAGCCGATCTGATGACTAACCAAGCTAAAACGAGGATGTTCGATCGATCTGAGTTCGACGTGGCTACACTCGATCGGCTACAATTGAGTAAAATCGAGTACGATCCTTTGGGCTTACACTAAGGCTTATTTATGGTAAACATTACAGTTGATGAAATTCAGCGAGATCCTGCAAAGTATCTGATTCAAGTAGCAGCAGGTGAAACTTTTTTAATTCTTCAAGCAGATAAAGCGATCGCAGAACTTAGACCAATTAATCATATTAAGAAATTGCGACCATTTGGTTTGTGTGCGGGTGAGTTTACAGTGCCAGATGATTTCGATGCTCCTTTACCAGAAGATATTCTCAACGCATTTGAGGGCAAATGAGAATTCTGCTAGATACACACATCTTTTTATGGTTTATCAGTGGCGATACCCAGTTATCAACAGACGTTCGGGATGCAATTCGCGATCCAGACAACGAGGTTTATCTGAGTGCGATTTCAGTTTGGGAAATACTCGTCAAGTATCAGTTGGGTAAATTACCTCTGCCAGAACATCCCGAAACATATTTACCAAAGCAACGCGATCTTCATCAAATTATCAGTCTTGCTCTAGATGAAAGTAGTGTGGCTCAACTTGCAAAACTGCCACCATTGCACCGAGATCCATTTGACAGAATGCTTGTCTGTCAAGCTTTACAAAATGGTCTGACAATTGCGACAGTAGATGCAGCCGTTCGTGCTTACCCAGTTAGTACCATTTAGCAGCGTAAAGAGATAAAAATCTAGAGCTAGAAAATACAAAGGCTATTTGACATGAGAGATGAATATGACTTTTCACAATCTGTACCTAACCCTTACCTGAAGAAGTTGAAAAAACAGGTGAGCATTAATCTGGAAGAAAACGTCGTGGACTATTTTCAGAAGTTGTCTGAGCAAACGGGAATTCCCTACCAAAATCTAATTAATCTCTATCTCCAAGATTGTGTTCGGACTGAGCGCAAGCCCTCTCTGGAATGGGTTTAAGCGATCGAATTTGAATATTTTTCACAGATTGCGATACACCTCATCGTCATTACGTTTGCCAACCCGAAAGATTTGAACTTGTCCTAATTGCTCATCGGTAGCTTCCTGAATATAGTACAAAATTCTAAACTCGCCTTGGTCAGCGCGATAACCACCCTCAATTCCCTTGAGAGCTTTGCAATCTTGTTGGATTGGTTCTGTGCCTAAAGAGAGAATCTTCGCGACAACTTGCTTATATTGTTTAGGTTGTAAATCTTGCAAATCTTTAGCAACTGATTTACTGATTAGCAGCAGATATTGTTTAGCCATCGGTAGAGCGCATTGCTAATAATTCTACAGCAGTTACAAATCCAGTATGCTCTGCCATCGCTTGTTTCAACTGTGCGGTAGCAATGGCATCTTCTAAGGCTTCTAATTTGGCTAAGTCTTCATAACTCACGATCGCTGCGATGAGTTTACCATGACGCTCGATCGCAATGCGCTCTTGATGATGGGCGCGATCGATTAAATCGAAGAAGTTCTTACGTCCATCGGTGGCGTTGAATGTTGACATTAGGTGCTTCTCGTAAAAGTACATAATGTACATTATGACTGAGATGATTAAACTCTGTCAAGTAGCTGGCGTAGCCCCTCGGTTGAGAATCGATTCAACCCGATCGATCAGCGGACTAGTAATTTTACCTGTAACGATGCCAGTCAGGAAGCCAGCTTTGACATAAGCAGCCGGATCTACTCCAGGTGGAACTCGATCGCGTTGGCGAAGCCTGCCGTTAGGCACAGTGTGGGCTATGCCCAATCGCGCAATAATGCAATTAGGTTAGCCTCTTCACCTGTTGGTGGATGTTGTAATAGTTCGCAGAGGCCACTGGTTTGTTCGGCATCGAGCGGTAATGGGGGAATTCCCAATGCGGCTCGATTACCTACGGTACGCTGTGCCTACGGCTGTATGCTGGCGATATGCTTCTAACATCTTAAAATAGAGATTCTGTATAATCAGTTCATCTATTTTAATGGCTGACGGCGATCGATGACAGTTTGAGGAGAGTATTAAAACTCACTTTAATCATCTTGAACCCAGATTTCTAGACCCCCAGCAATTCGTTCTGATAAATAATCATTAATAACTTTGATGCATCTTTGAAACTCATGAGTGCTGTTGGATTTTTCTGTTTCTGTATCGCCATAAGCATGTAAGTACAGATCTTTAAATGTTAATATTGAAAGCTCCGACAGAAAAAATTTAATGTCTTTTACTGTCGATGGAACATCTTCATCTAAATCTATGCCTATCTGAATATTGTTTGTGATCGGAGAACCCCATGTCATCTCATATTCGATCGCATTTTCATCTATTTCATGATAATTAAACAGTATTTTTACAATCTGCTCGTTATCTCCTGCGTATAGATCCATAATACTGTTGCAAATAGGGCCTAAATAAATATCGCTAATGTGTAATTCATCAATCCAATTTCCGTCTGTAGATCTCGCACAAAATATTATGCCGTTATAATCTGCATAATCACCATGTGAAAACTCAGTGTTAACGCTAAATCCAAGTCGGTAATTCATTGACTTCATAAATAGTAACAGGGTGGATTGAGCAAAATCTACATGAGAGAAATATTCAAGATATGCCAGGATGCGCTCCTCGATATTTAAGATATATTTATCATCGTAATTAAGATAAATATCCCTCAGCTATCTTAACCCGATCTGATGACTCACCAAGCTAAAATGAGGGGGTTCGATCGATCTAATCCTTATACTGACGATTTTGCTAAAATAGAGGTACGGTTAACACCTGGGAAATAATTATGATATCACTCGTTGGCGATAGCCTCTCCCTGGAGAATCGATGATAGCCTTTCTGTGGGGAACCGATCGACAGCTGAAATCTTGAACTTGTACCTAAATCGATCTGGAGTAAAGATTGTGAATATTCAATTAAAATCGGAACAAGAACAATTTATTCGATCTCAGATCGATCGTGGAGAGTACCAGACGGCTGAAGATGTTATTTCTGAGGCATTTAAATTATTAGAAGCCAGAACGAATAAGATTGAAGAACTCCGTCAAAAGATAGCAGTCGGTACCCAAGAAATTGCTAACGGGCAGATGACAGATGGAGAAGTGGTGTTTGAAAGATTGTAAGCAAAGATCGATCGAATTGCCAGCGATAGCAATCTATGAGTAGCTATTCTTTTTCGGATACAGCCATTAGAGATCTAGAAGATTTGTTCTAAATTACTAGAAAAACCGATCTGATGACTCCCCAAGCTGAAACGGGGGTGTTCGATCGAACTTTACTAAAAGCTATGATAATTTCACGTTGGTGGTTTGGTGTCAGGGCAAATCCATTAGTGCCGCAGTTGCCGATTGATAGCGATCTTTAAAGTGATATGCCACCATTTTGTCCAAAACGCGAGCCAATTCGGGTGAAACCTTCACCAAATCTCGCCAGATGAGATTGCCAGTATTATCATCGACGGGTAAATAACGCGGGTGAGTATTTGTCAGAGCCTCGATCGCGATCGAACCTAAAGCATAGAGATCGCTGGTATAATTAGGCTGTCCGGCATACTGTTCTGGCGGCGTATAGCCCCGCGTGCCGATCGCGATCGTCACATTCCGCTCGTCGGCAACTTGGGGCTGAATCTCTTTAACTGCACCAAAATCGATCAATACTAGTTTACCCTGATGTCGATCGCGAATGATATTACCAGGCTTGAGATCGCGATGGATGACATGTTGAGAGTGAATAAATCCCAAAACTGGTAATAACTGGCGCAATAAATCTAGCACTTGCGCTTCGCTCCAGGGTGCGGTAGCCCCTTCTAATTCGCGATCGAGTGGCGTACCATCTATAAATTCTTGCACTAAGTAAAATTCTTGTTGATGCTCGAAATAAGCGAGTAGATGCGGGATTTGCGAATGATGTCCTAATTTAGACAGAATTTCGGCTTCGGTATTAAATAATCGCCGTGCCAAACTGACAAAATTCGCATCGCGACGAGCGGGTACTAGTTGCTTAATGACGCACTGAGGCTTGCCAGGACGCTTGGTATCCCGCGCTAGATAGGTGACCCCAAATCCACCCGCTCCCAGGGTCTGCTCCGCCTGATAGCGGCCATCTAGGAGATAATTAGGCGGCATCGCTCCAGGTTTTCGTTCGATCGAGGGGTCTTGGTCTTGTTTGAGAGTAGCATTCTGCCGATCGAGAACTGTCAGATCGGGATTTAGTAATGTTTCGCCAGTCATTGTTGTAGCTGGCAATATTGTCATCGGCAGCTCGGTAACTGGCGGTGCTGTCTGACTCAGCAGTAACTTGAGTTCGGCGATTGCGCGTTCGCGATCGTCTACCAAACTTTCCATGTTTTTTTGCTGTTGCTGAGTTTGATAACTCGTCAACCCCAATACCCCGATGCTACTGGCAATTAACCCGACAAAGGGGCTGACGATCGGCAGCCAGCCTGCATTGACGAAGGCGATCGCAAATCCGCCAATTAGCAAAATTCCCGCACCGCCAGCCGCCATAAATAAGCGAATTGGGTGGCGAATGTACCAAGCTAGCAAACTTCCCGTCACGCACCACCCGCCGATCCAAATGGCTTCCAACCAATCGGGAATAAACCACCATAGGGGTTGGTTATCGAGTACCGCACTGAGAATTTGGCTGGTAATTTGGGCGTGTACTACCACACCGGGCATGGTAGCATCTTCAGCTTTACCCTCACTATAAGGGGTGAGAAATTCATCTTTAAGAGAGCTGGCTGTCGAACCGATCAGGATAATTCGATCTTTAATGAGCTTAGGATCGACGCGATTATTTAACAGATCCGACATGGTAACGATCGGAGCCACACCATTTTTCGTACCTTTAATCCCACCACTCCGCGCGCGGTAATTGAGTAAAATTTGATAACCGCCAGCTTCAGCATCTTGATAGCCGCCATCAGTGCTGGAAACAGGTCTAAAATGCGCCGTACCGAGTTGAAATCGATCGTTCGAGTCAAACTGACCTGTAATCTGGTGTTGGCGCAGCAGGTATTCTTGAGCGAGTTGGAGCGATAAACTCGTTTCGCTGGTACAAGGTGATTTCGGATCGCGAGACATAAATAATAATGCGCGCCTGACGATACTATCGCGATCGACTAGTAAATCTACAAACCCCAACTGTTCGGCGGGAACCCCTGGCGGCCCAGAAATGCCGGGGTTTTTGAGGTTGCGATGGTGACAGCCAGGAACAATCAGATCGTTCTTATTCCAAATTTTGACTAAATCGGCACGTCCTGGTTCGACGGGATTGGGACGAAACATATCTAGCCCAATTATTTTAGCTTTACCGTCGGTGAGCTTTTGAATGACTTTAGCGATGGTTCGATCTGGTAACGGCCAAGTTTTTTGCAGGTTGAGATCTTCTTCGGTAATTGCCACGATCGTAATCCGAGGATCTGGTGGTGCGGGTGTTTTCCAGCGCACGCTGCCGTCGTAAGCGGCGAGTTCGCCCATTTCCCACCACCCCAAATGTTTGGCTCCAATGACGAGTCCGGTTACTCCTAAACTTACGCCCAAAACTGTCACTACTTGCCAGGGTAGTTTGCGTTGGTTGAGAAATTTCCCGATAGATGATAATGCGATCTTGGCAGACATTTGTTTGGGGTGTGGGAAGCGGGGAGCGGGGAGCGTGGGGAGTAACTGGATTTTCAATCCAAAATCCAAAATATGTCCTACTTTCTCTAAAGTACCCTACTTTATTTCGTTAGATTCAAACACCGGACAAACGCCATCGGGAGTGACTTTAAACCCATGTAATGGCGATCGACTATTATAGCAGCGAGCACCGCGTTGATAACGACAATTGCCGCAGCAGTGCAGATCTGGAGGGAGATTGAGTTGCTGTTGCCGATCGAGTAATTCGCGCTGCGAGATGCCTCTGAGGACGATTTCTTCGCCTTGCCATCTGGCTTCGATCGATCCCGTATCGGCAAAATTATGCCATCTGGGGTCGCTGGCGAGATCCGTTGGTAAGGTAATATTAACTTCCCGTTCTAGTTCGGTCAGTTCGCCCTCATAATTGGGATCTGCTGGTGGTGCGGGTTGAATAAAGGTATCGCCAATCGGTAGCGAAACTAGCGTTCCAGCAGCAGGAGAGTGTAAATGATAGCGATTTTGGAGTTCTTCGAGTGCGGTAAGATCGGCTAAATAAGGTACGGAACCGTGGATGAAGACGACATGTTTAGGACGGATGTTATGAATTAATTGAGTGGTACCCGCACCATCGGAGTGTTGGCTCAGAAGATATGTTTCGATCGCAAGTTGGGGAGTCGTACTGGGGAGTAAGATCGTCTCCTGCGGCATAGAGGGTAATAATACCAGCCACGGAAATGGATGTCCGGCTGTATAAATTCCCAGATCGATATCGGTTTCGGTAACGATAATGCACTGTCGCTGATGAATGTTTGCCAAATTTTCGGGGGTAAGCTGGCGGACGTGCGGACGCACTTTTTCATCCCAAAAGAGCGACTGATGGCGGGCAAAATTTTGAACTGAGGGCGGAAAATGCGGTAATAACTTGAGATAAGCATCGCAACATGGGACGATCTTGCCATCTACCCAGATATCGATATCGCGTCCGGTAAATAGATGATGGCTCCGCAGCAAAATTAATAATTCCTGCGCGATGCCCAGATTGCTAACTGGTAAAATAATTGATTGTTGTTGCTCGATCGCCCGATCGATCCGCGCCATTAAGGTATTTTCTTGTTTGCGGCGATGGGGGTGTCTTGCCGTACCGTAACTACCTTCGATAATTAACACATCTGGATTGAGATTGCGAATCGAGTCGAGGTGCAACCCATCTACCAGCCGCGAATTAGATAAGAAAAAGTCGCCTGTATAGAAAACACTGTACGATCGATAAAATCCGGTATAAGTCAATAATATTGCTGCGGCACCGGGTAAATGTCCCGCTGGAAATAGTTCCGCAGTTAAGCCATCTTGAAACTCGATCGATCGCCGCCAAGGTAAAGCTTGACCGAACGGTGGCACTGGTTCTGGCTCATCTAACCAGTTGAGAGGTAAGAGCAGACTGGTAACTTCACTACTATATATCGGCAACTGCGGCACTGCCCGATGCAGTTCTAGTAAGCCCCTGGCTCGATCGGCACGAGCATTACTACAAATGACTAAATCGCAGACAGGCAAACGATCTTCAGTAATTAGGGGCGAAATATCACTCAGCCCACAATCGAGTAAGATCCGATATGGCCCCATCTTGATTAATAAACACACTCCCTCATCACTATGACCGACACCATAGGCAAAGCAGACGAGATCTTCATTACTAGCGTGAGGTAGCGTAGACAAGGGAAAAGTCCAGGATAAAGCTGATGCTGCTTTGTGGAGATCGAGGCGATGCTGATGGTCAGCTTTGCCAACGTTAGATCGCTAGCCTAGTGAGCCGAACCATTACCATGATATTTGTCCGAATCATAGAAGCCATTCCGAGTACCGAAAAATAAAGCACCAATAATAAAGGGAATGGTTAAAATTGGTAATAAAACTTGAACGCTTGTCATTTACAAATAATCCTGCGAGTTATAGAACATCACTCCGACATTATCTACCGATCGCTCCACTCGAAGCAACGATCGTTAACCATTCTTGATTTTGGAAAATCTCAAACTCCGCAAGGTGCTGAGAGTAAATAATTCATCCCTACTAGGTGATGAGCGGCGCACAGTAAGTCAGTTTCAATGCGGGTGGGTTGCAGTTGCGCGAGCTGGTGATGGCTCCTAATGCCGCAGGTGAGGGCGATGGTAGAAATTCCCGTTGCTTGCCCAGCTAAAACGTCAGCTTCGGTATCGCCGATCATCCAACTACGTTCTAGATTATTAAATGTAATCTGATGTTCCCACATCGCACGTTTGAGCAATTGAGTCTTAATTGTCGAATAGTTTTGGTACGCAGCTTCGCTGTTAGCGGTGCCATAAATGCCCGTAAATAGCTGTCTGAGTCCGTGTTGCTCTAAAATCCCGATCGCTTCATCTCGATCGCGTAGGGTCACTAAAATCAGTTTGGTGCCTTGGGATTTTAATAAGCCTAACGCCCAAGTAACTCCGGGTTGAATCTTATCTTGTGCGAGTAAGTCGGCACGGTTGACAATTTCGACTACGCGGTTTAGAAAAAAATCTATTTGTGATTCTTCACTCAAGCCAGACTGACGGGCAATGTCTCGATCGGGAATCCGATTTTGTTTCATCTGCCAAAATTGAGCTTTGGTCAAAACTGAAAAATCGCGCAGGATGTCGATCGATCTCGATCGCGGCGCGGAAAGTTCGCTATAAAATCTAGCAGTATCGGTTAATGCTTGGTAATAGGTACTGTAATATCGGTCTGACACATCGACGATTGGGCCATCAAAGTCGCAAAAGACAGTAGTAAGTTTGGACAAGCTACGGGATAGACCTGGCATAGAGTTGATAGTACCAGCATAATTGTTTACGCAATCTTTCTTAACAATAGCAGCTTCTCGATCGGTTGTCATGGGTGTAAATACGATTGTCTCCACAGGAAGATGCTTGTTGGGGGGTGTGGGAAGAAGTACATGCTCAATCCAAAATCCAAAATCCGAACTCCCATCTCCCATCTCCCATCTCCCATCTCCACGAGAAAGCAACTTGGATTACTATTTATTTAGACAATCGCCCCAATTTATGAAATTTACAGAATTCGATCGAGACATGATGCGCCGCTGTATCGCTCTAGCACAACAAGCTTGGGGGAAAACAGCACCAAATCCCCTCGTCGGTGCGGTAATCGTCAAAGATGGCGAGATTGTCGGTGAAGGCTTTCATCCTGGTGCGGGACAGCCTCATGCTGAAGTATTTGCGTTGCGTGCAGCCGGGGATCGCGCGCTGGGAGCGACAATTTATGTCAGCCTCGAACCCTGCAATCACTATGGCAGAACGCCGCCCTGCGCGGCGGCGTTGGTAGCGGCAGGAGTCGGGAAAGTGGTAGTGGGGATGGTAGATCCCAATCCGTTGGTGGCGGGTGGTGGGATTAAGACGTTAGAGCAGGCGGGAATTGAAGTTGTGGTGGGGGTCGAAACCGCTGCCTGCGAGGAACTAAATGAAGGCTTCGTGCAGCGAATCGTCCATCATCGCCCCCTGGGAATTTTAAAATATGCCATGACGATCGATGGTAAAATCGCCACCGATAGCGGACATAGTACTTGGGTGAGCGGTGAATCTTCCCGCCACTACGTCCATCACCTCCGCGCGGGGTGCGATGCGATAATTATTGGTGGCAATACCTTACGTCGGGATAATCCTTATCTCACCAGCCACGATCCTGAGGCTCCCAATCCCTTGCGGGTAGTGATGACGCGGACATTGAATCTGCCCCTCGATGCGATTTTGTGGGATGTGAGTGTGGCTCCCACGCTAGTAGTTACCCAACGCGGTGCCAACCCGGACATGCAAAAACACCTGCGCGATCGACAGGTGGAGGTGTTAGAGTTAGACGCGCTCGATCCAAAATTGGTGATGCAATATCTCTACGATCGCGGTTATTTATCGGTGTTGTGGGAATGTGGCGGTACGCTTGCCGCGAGTGCGCTCGCCGCTGGCGCGATTCAAAAGGTACTGGCTTTTATCGCACCGAAAATTGTCGGCGGTAGTACGGCACGCTCTCCAGTTGGCGATCTGAGCATTCGATCGATGGGAGACGCGCTAACCTTAGAGCGGGTAACCTGGCAGCAAATCGGCAACGATCTTCTGGTTCAGGGATATTTATAGGGAGTAAGAAGTAAGGAACGCAGTTCCAAAACCTAAAACCTAAAACCTAAAACCTAAAACCTAATTACAATTACGTCGTACTTCAGAGTTAACCGTGCGTCCATTTACGGTAGAAGAAGATTGACTGACAACGGTACCACTGCCACCACTGCATTGAACTGACTGCTGTTGTTCGCTGGTAGAAGACTGCGAACTGCTTTCATCGCCAGAAGAAGTCCGAATCGTCGAACTCCGGACGGTGGTAGTCGGAGTAGAAACGGTGGTATTGGGTAATGGGGATGTCGTTGTCGTGACAGTTGTTTGTTGCGAATTAGAATTAATCTTACTGTTGAAAATTAGTGGAGCCGAAGTCCCAGTAGTCCGCCGAATAGTTGTCGTATTCGTGGTAGTGGGAATGCGGCGAATTGTGCGAATGCGCGTGCCTCGCCGAATCCGACTGATGAGTACTGGTTGCTCGGTAGTTGTGGGGCTATTGACTCGAATGTTGGGGGTTTGGATGAGAGTACCGTTGCTGGTATTAATAATCCGCACGTTACCGACAGATAAATTGCGATCGCCATCGATTTCGTTGGCATGAACTAAACTAGGCGATAGCAACAGAGTTGCGATCGCCAGTAGGCCGAGCTGACGGTGAAACATAATAGTTACCTCAGAGTTAGATAGTAGTGGTAGATGCAGTTACTGATGTGCTGTTGGCGTTGTGATGGGAATTACAACGCCAACGGCGGTGAGATTTGGCTGCCAAAGGCAGCTTATTTACCGCGTTCTTGTCCGCGAATTTCAACTTGATTGGATTGGTTGAGAATGTTTCTTTGGCCTGCGACATCTGCCGATTGAACGTTGCGGACTGATGTCACATTCTTCTCACCACCCCTCGCGCTACTGCGAATACTTGAATTATTGCTTTGATTGATGGTGTTATTGCGCCCAGTAATTACCGCAGTTTGGACGCTATCGTTGGAAACAACATCTTCGGCATGTGCTGGCATAGAGATACCGATCGTGGTACAAGCGAAGATAATGGCAGTTAGGTGTGAAAATTTCATAAGCTGTAGGTCGATTTAGCGAGGAGTTAATAATTAATTTAGCGTTAGGATATAACTACACTGCCCAAGTCTGACATTCCGCAATCTTTTAACATCTTAGTTGCGGATGACGATGGCAGGCTAGATTTATCCCTACATTGTTAGCTCATCATGCTCGGTAATTTTCAACGAAGTGAATTGCGAATTGAAGTTCCAGCGACATCTAGTACGATTCGCGATCGATTATTATCGCCGTCAGCACTCAAGAAGTGGCTATTTCCCCAACAGGTAAATTTTGTCAGTGAAGATTTCCTCACGGTAGGTACCAAATTCGATACGAGTTTTGGCATATTAAAGGTAAGCTCTCAAGTCGATCGAGTTAATACTCAATGTTTGCGATTGTTGCTCAGTAATGGTGTCGATGGTTATCATGAGTGGCATTGGGGCGATGGTTGGGTGCAATCTCGGTTAGAAGGCGTGTCTTTATTGCCACTTAATCTCTATCAAACCGCCACTTTATTAAGATTGCGAGCAGCCCTGAAAGTAGACAGTAGAGAGTAGTTTTCGGGATCTAATCTACAAAATGTCGATAAAAAAGCAGTAACTTCCAGTTGAAAGTTACTGCTTTTTTAAGCATCTTCAATCGGCACTAACCTGCGGTCGATCGAATCCATAACGGTGTGGAACGCGCTAACATTAACCAACCGCCATTGCCAGTAACATAACCAATTTCAGCTAAATAACGATGTTCGCTAACCGGGATGGGTATTTCTAAATCCCAATCTGAATCACCACATTCAAACTCTTGGAAAGTGGCTGGTAACTCGATATTAGAGTCAGAATTGGTGACATCGTACAAGCGGACGACCAATTTTTGACCGCCTTGTTCGCGCAATTGCCGTTTCAAGCGGACGGGGATTTCCCAGTGAGCGTATGCTTGAGTTGGATTGGGAGAAACAAGTGTAATCTGACCTTCACTATAGAGATTGCCAGACATTTCACCGCGATCTTCATTAGGCGTGTCTTTGCCTGTGAAGAACGATTTTACTGCTTGTCCGGCTCCTACTGTAGCTGCGGCACCACCAGCGAAAGCTGCACCACCAAAATCTTTACCATCTGCTAGTAAATCGGCTGCTTTATCTTTAAAACTGGAGAGGAAATCGCTCGGCTCTGGAGTGGGAGCTTCGTTGTTGACACCACCAGTTTCTTCGCCTAATAGATCGGATAATCCCGCAAACGGATCTTCATCCAAGTCATCTAGGTTAATGGCTTCCAAATCGCGATCGAATGTATCTAGTTCTGGATTTGGTGAGAACTCCGAACTTGGTGATTTTTGACCGCTGCCAAATAAAGCCGCACCGCCAGCAATTGCCGCAGCTCCAGCGGCAGTAGCCGCCGCACCGCCACCTTGAATAAAATCGCCTGTTTTAGCTTGGATGCCATCAACTGCGTCGCCAAAGTCAAACGGATCGTTGTTGTTAAAATTGGGAATTAACTCCGCTGCATTGTCTTTAAGATCGCCAGCTTTAGCTTGGAGTGAATCTAGTGGATTGCTAAAATCGAACGGATCGTTGTTGTTAAAATCGGGGATTAACTCAGCAGCACTATCTTTGAGATCGCCAGCTTTATCTTTAATCGAATCCAATGGATTGCTAAAGTCAAACGCTCGATCTTCGGTGTCGTCGAGAATTAAATCGGCATTGTCTGTCGCTGACTGTAATGGTGTGCCAAAATTAAATGGATCGTTACTACCACTACTTTCTAGTGAAAGATCGTCAGATAAATCCAGATCTTTTTGACCGCTAAAGAAATCACCGACCGATTTACCCGCGCCGCCAGCTACAGCAGCACCACCAGCTAAGGCGGCTCCGCCTGCGGCAGCAGCAGCTATGCCACCATCTTTAAAAAAGTCACCAACTCGATCTACAATTCCGTCACTGCTGGGAGGATGGAGGTTGCCATCTGCTGTCGCGGGTAGATTGAGATCGGGGATTTCCAGGTTGAGATCTGGCGATGATAAATCGAGATTAGGAATTTCTAGACTGTCTAGATTGGCAAAATTCAGATCTGGCGTTGATAAATCGACATCACTAAAGGCTGTGTCGAAAGTACCTGTTAAGTTGGCACTGAGATCTTGAATCGATTCGCCAGCCTTGCCCTGAATGCCCTCTAAGGGGTTGTCGAACTCCAAATCGGGGGTTAGATTAGAAGACTTATCTTTCAGCCCTTCTAGAGGATTAGAGAGGTCGATGTTGGGAGCTTTAACTTCTGGCGGCTGAATGTTGCTCGCGCGATCGCCCATGCCATCGAGCAGACCTTTGCCGAGTGCGGCAGCCGCAGCAGCACCGCCCACAATCGCCGCACCACCAGCTAAATTAATGTCTTTGGCGCGATCTTCAACCGCATCGACAACACCATTAAAGTTAATATTTGGTGTCTTAGTAAGCGACGGTGGTGGAGCAGACATCGTACCAGACAAATCGCCCGATCGCAGGTCGCCCGATCGCAGATCTCCCGACGGACGATAACCGCTAAGGTTAGAAGATAAGTCGCCCGATAGATCTCCAGATAAACTGTCCGTTCTGGAAGTTCGCGCTGGTGGGGGTGGATATAGCGGTTTGATGTTGGGTGTGGTTTCCGGAGCAGTTGTAACTGAGGTAACTGTTTCGGTCGGTTTTTTCCGGCCTAACAACCACCATAATCCGCCAACAATCGGGACTAATAACACTGGCCACCAAGAAGGCAATCCGCCTTTGGCACCATCTTTAACTGGGGTAGTAGTCTCAGTAGTAGTCTCAGTAGTAGTCGTGCTGCCACTAGCACCAGGATCGGTCGATCCAGTCGTGCCTGTAGTCCCAGCCGCTCCTGTGCTGCCAGTAGTCCCGGTAGTCCCGGTAGTCCCGGTCGTAGCTTCAGTAGTGCTAGTCGTAGTTGTGGTCGCCGTACCACCTCCGGTTGCCGTTCCTGCCGAGGTTGCTTCTTTAACAGCTACTTGCCCTGCCGGATCGCTGACATAGCCCAGAAATGCTTTAGTGCCCTCACCGATTTTGCCGCCTTTATTTTTATAGGCATAAGCCAACGGCTGAGAAAAAGGATATTTGATATTATCTGGCTGCGTCCCGTGGAGCGTTACCGCTCTAATGCCAGGAATATTTTTAATTTGGTCGGCTGGTGCGTAACCGATGCCATCTTCACCTAATTTATCGACGACTGCTTGAGTCGAATCTTCGGTCAGTTTTTGAGCGTTACTGCCAGTTTTGAGCTTGCCATTTTGAAACACTGGATAGTTGGCAAATGCGCGACGAGTATCGCTAGTATTGGGTCTGTCGATGACTTTAATTTTGCCTTTAGCACCGTTAGCACTGGGCAACTGCGACCAGTCGGTGACCTCCCCGCGATAAATTTTCGCAAAGTCTTTGAGGGTCAGATTACCAGTGTATGGGTTCTTATCGCTGACGATAATCGCAATTTTGGATCTACCGATTTCTTTAGCTGCTAAACCGCGATTTTTTTCACCCGCAGTCAGCTTGCGACCGATCCCGGCTAGGTCGGATTTACCTGAGACAATTGCCTCGATCCCGCTATCGCTACCTTGATACTGAGTGGGCACGACAATATCCGTACCGGGGAACTGTTTTTGGAATCGGTCTTTGAGTCCTTGATTGACCCCTTGCATACTGCTGGAACCGTCGATCTGCACTTTGGTTCCCGATGGCACCGTCGCGGGCAATGGGAATTTATCGGCAGCAGTTTGGGCAATAGCTTTTAGGTTAGTACCACCAGCGGCTAATATTAGTGCTAGAGTTACGATCGAACTACTTTGCTGTTTCATTTGTAACAACTAGGTTTGTGGATATTGTAATCAACAATAGCTTAGATCTGTTGTCTGATATAGATACTCGCCAAATGGTCGGTGCATCAAATATATAACTGCAACCGGACGCAAGCTAATAATTCGATTACGCGGACATGCTCTAAACTGACTGAAGAATCGATGTAAATGTCGATCTATCTGGCTTTGTAGGAATTTATTTTAAAATTGATAATAGCATTGTGCTTCAGATCCTAACCGATTTTTTCAGTTCGATCGACTCAAATGTTACATTTTCGTTAAGATACGATCGACTTAACAATTTTTCGGTGCCTTTTATTACCAATGTATTAGTTAAATGAGCAATATTCGCCAGAAGCAGCCAGGGCAATTTGGTAACCAGCGGCGCAAGTCGAAAGCCCGTCCCCATACTAGCGCAAGACTAGCCGGGGTCTGGCTGGTATTAGGATTAGCATCGCTGGGTTTATTATGGCGACTGTGTTGGCTCCAAATCGTGCGTGCGCCATTTTTACAAAGCAAAGCGCAAGCGCAACAAAGCACGATTAAAAGACCATTTGTACCTCGCCGGACGATCGTCGATCGAGCCGATAATCAAATGGCGATCGATACACCTAGCTATAGCTTATACGTATATCCAGCCAGATTTGGCGAAGTTTTTGTCGGGAAAGGGTTCCCCAAAAATGGTAAAAAAGTCAAACTTACTTCACTAGAAGTCGCGCAAAGACTGGCACCAATTTTACAAGCCGATGTCCAAAAACTCGTCGAGAAATTTAATCGTCCCCAGTCACAGATCTTGGTCGAGTCTGACTTGCAAGAGAATATCAAAGATAGCCTTAACAGCTTAAAATTAGAAGGAATCGAAACCGCCCAAGGCGAGCGCGAATATACGCGATTTTATCCTCAAAACGATGCCTTTGCTGAAGTTGTCGGCTATTTAGATTGGGAACATAAAGCCCAAGCTGGCGTAGAATTGAGCCAATCGTCGCTGTTAGAGCGCAACCTAGTAAAGTATCGGTTGACCAAAACAGGTGGTAAGAATCCATCGATTTTACCCGATCGAGTGACATCGGATTATCTACATAGCGATGACTTAAAACTAAAATTAACTGTAGATCTACGGCTGCAACGTGCTGCCAGAAAAGCATTAACCGATAAAATGAAGCAATGGAACGCGCAACGGGGAACGGTAATCGTCATGGATGCCGAAACTGGTGCCATCCGCGCCCTAGTCGTCTCACCTACCTACGATCCCAATCACTATGCTAGGGATGTCGAAAATTACGGCAAAATTGTCGGCAAACTCCGCGCGCCGCTGCTACTCCAAAATGCGGCTGTTTCCGATCTGTACGAGCCAGGATCGACCTTTAAACCAATTGCCGTAGCAATCGCTCTCGAAAATCGCGCGATCGTGCCTACCAGTCAGTTTAATGATGAAGGTAGCATTCAAGTTGGCACTTATACCATTCGGAATTCTGATAAAAAAGGTCACGGTAAAATCGATGTCGCTCAAATTCTTCAATCTTCCAGTAATGTGGGGATGGTGAAAATGATGCAACGACTCAAGCCAAATATTTACTATGACTGGCTTCAGCGGATCGGCTTGGGGCAAAAGTCCGGGATCGATTTACCATTAGAAGGTAAAGGTGAAGTTCGCAGTCGGCGCGAATTTGTCGCTTCGCCGATCTATCCCGCCAATACCGCATTCGGACAAGGCTTTTCACTCACGCCGATTCAATTAGTCAGACTGATCGCCAGTATTGCTAATGGGGGCAAATTGGTGACTCCTTATGTAGTTGAAGGTTTGTTTGATAGTGAGGGTGTCCGTAAAGATAATCCCGTTCGTCCCGAACCCAGTCAGATCTTTAGCCCCAAAAATGCCCAAGCAGTACTGGAAATGATGGAAACTGTCGTTACCAGAGGTTCTGGGGATAAAGCCAAAATTGCGGGTTATCGAATTGCAGGCAAAACGGGGACATCTCAAAAAGCGGGGATGGGTGGCTATACAGAAGATGACAAAAAAGTGACCAGTTTCGTTGGCATTTTACCTGTAGATCGGCAACGTCGCTATGTAGTATTTGCCGCGATCGACGAACCGAAAGGTAAGGAAAAAGCCTTTGGTTCTAACGTCGCCGCACCGATTGTCAAGTTAGTAATGGATTCATTAATTTCGATCGAAGGCATTACTCCCAGTAATCCTAGCGAGATTGTTGGAGCTAAAACCGATCGCACCCAACCAGCCACTAAAACGACCGTATCACCAGTCGAAAGCCATTAAATTTCCTGTAAAAGTGCAAAGGCGATCGATAAAATGCCCCCAATACCTCTATTCCCGCTCCCCGCTCCCCGCTCCCCGCTCCCCTACCTAGCGATTGCTGCTGGCTTGGATTATGCGATCGGCGATCCGTGGACATGGCTACATCCCGTTCAAATTATGGGCTGGGCGATCGAGTGGTGCAAACAAATTACCCTCAAATACTGCCATCAGCCCTTAGCACGACGACTGGCGGGGATGGTATTGTGCTGGGGCTTAATCCTCGGTACGGGTGGTGTGACGTGGCTGACGATCGCTATTTGCGACTGGATTCATCCGTGGTTGGGAATTGCCGCAAGATCGATCGCCTTAGCTAGTTGTTTTGCGGGTAGAAGTTTGCGGCGAGCGGCTGAAGATGTTTTAGCTGCGATTGAGACTGGAGATGTGGATGTGGCGCGATCGCAGTTAAAGATGTATGTCGGCAGAGATACCGATAAATTAACTATTCCCGAAATCTACCGCGCCATTTTAGAAACCGTTACCGAAAATGCGATCGACGGGGTCATGGCTCCGCTATTTTATGCGATCGTCGGCACGTTCATCCCCGCAGTTGGGGCTGTGCCCCTGGCAATGGCATACAAAGCTGCCAGCACTCTAGATTCGATGGTCGGCTATCGCCACGAGCCATACGCCGATTTAGGCTGGTGTAGTGCCAAATCTGAAGATATCCTCACTTGGCTCCCCTGTCGGCTGGCGGTACTGACATTAAGCATCCTTTCTGGCAAACCATTTACAGTCTGGCGGCTCTGTTGGCGCGATGCACGCCAAGATCCCAGCCCCAATTCTGGCTGGAGCGAGTGTGCCTATGCCGCCGCCTTGGGAGTAAGAGTTGGGGGGCTAAACTATTATCGAGGACAAGTCCGGGAAAAGCCATTATTAGGCGACGATTTGCAACCAATTACGCCTGCGATCGTCCGACAAGCTTTAATGTTAACTCGGTACAGTTTTTTATTATGGCTGGGGTTAGGATGCGGACTGTATTTTTTGGCTAATTAACGTCAGTTTTTTCTGACAGAGAGGCAAAGCAGGGAACGGGATAAGGATCTCCATGCACTCCTTCTTAGCTTCGACACACACCACCTGGGGATGAATCCCCAGGCTAACCACGAAAGTCCACTTTAGTGGACTGGAGAATCTGGCAGTCCACTAAAGTGGACTTGAGCTACTAGCCCGCACTTCAGTCGCGGGCGGGTGATGAGCGGAGCAAATATTCTTAACCCTCACGTTAACAGAGCATCTGAGCTGAGGCTGTTGGGTTTCGCCTTGCTCTACCCAACCTACAAACCCTATGCTATTCTCCGTAATAAAGTTTTCTCATCGATCGCAGTTATCGAGGTGTTTTAATTAGTTGTTGAAAAGACAACAAGGCTTGTTGATGGCGGTTACCTGCTACCCATGTAAAATCATTGTGTCCCGCTTCTGGTATCCACAGAGACATTTTAGGCGATCGTGCCGCTTCCTAAAGTAACTGACCGTGTTGAAAGGGAATTACGCGATCGGCTCCACCGTGCATAATTAAGATCGGACTATGAATTTGTGGTAGTTTATCGAGGGTGGAAAATTTATCGAATGGTAGCAATGGAAAAGGGACGATAACCCTAAATGCAGATGTAAAAGTACTCTCCAAAACTAACCCAGCAATAGGTTTTTTAGTTGCTAATTCAGTTGCCGATCCGCCGCCGATAGAATGACCGTAGACAATAATCTGTTGTGGCGATATTTTGAGTTGTTGGGTTAAATATGTATAGGCAATATCGGCATCTTGATAAGCATTCGCTTCACTGGGTTTACCATTACTAGTTCCATAACCTCGATAGTCATAAGCAAACACACTAAAACCCCAGCTCTGCAATCGATCTAAAATCGGACGAATATCGCCGAGATCTTCAGCATTGCCATGAATATACAACAATGTATATGCAGATTGGGAATTAGGTAAATATATTGCCGAAATATTTTCGGTATTAGAGATGGGTAATTTGAGAATGTCTTTTGTATCTTGATAGCTAGCAGGCTGTGGTAAAAAAATCAGATCGTCCGATCGAATAAAGATATAAAGGGCAAAGCAAGTATAAATAAACAGCCCCGATAACACGAGTTTCCACCACGTAAGTTTCCCAAAAAGTATGTTCTCAAAAATAGATCGACGCATGGATGCTTACTACTAGAATTTCAATAATGGGTCGTTCCTTATTCTCAATGACTGGCTGCCCAAATTAGTTTCAATCGATCGGGATGACAATCGATCGATCGATCGACTGAAAACTGCGATCGAGTCGATCGTTATTATTCGAGCGATTTTCGCATTAAAGCGGTAAATAAAGCATCCGGTAGCAATTTCCGCAATCCTAGTAATAATCCTGCATTACCGCCAGCAGGATAACGCAATTTCCAACTACCATCGGTGGCTGCTCGATAGATAACTTTCGCGGTAACTTCTGGTGGGGAGCCATTTTCACCAGCGCGATCCATTTTGGGTAAAGTCTTTTGAATATAGTTATCGTATGCAGTTAATCCGGCTTTTTTAGCAACTGAAATCGATCGACTGTAAAAATCGGTTTTAATGGCACCAGGTTCGATTATTTTGACCTTGATATTAAACTGGCGCAATTCGTATTGTAATGACTCAGAAAAGCCATCTACCGCCCATTTAGTGGCATGATAGGGGCTATAAACGGGAAATGCTGTTCTACCGCCAATCGAGGCGACATTAACTAAAATACCCTGCTGGCGAAGGCGAAAATGCGGCAAAATGGCGCGGGTGACTTCCATCAGTCCAAATACATTAGTCTCGAATTGACCCCGAATATCGTCCATGTCGCAGGCTTCAAAGGCACCAATTAAAGCATAACCAGCATTATTGATTAATACATCGATCGTCCCAAATTTAGCAATTGCCAGATCGATCGCTGCCTGAATTGTATCTGCTTTGGTAACATCTAATGCCAAGCATAAAACATTTGATAAATCGCTGAGTTCGGGAGATTTTTCGGGCGATCGCATGGTTGCAACGACGTTCCAGCCTTGCTGCTGAAATAGTTGGGCGGTAGCTCGTCCGATCCCTGTGGATGCTCCGGTAATTAATACGGTTTTGCTCATAATAGATAATTTGATAAGTGGCTTACTAACATCCAATATAGATCGTCAAGCGATTACTATTTGATATCGTTTAAAAAGATCGTCTGTATTTTTGTGTTGTCTAGTTAAAACGATCGTGTCAAAATATAGATCTAATAGCAATTACGCGCTCGTTTTACTCCAGCTTTTGTTAATTAAGTCCAAAGTGTATTCTTCTGAATTCTCAATAGTCTTTTCTATACCTTTCACCCTGGCATAAATATCACCGCCAGAGATAGATATTTCTTTAGGCGATCGGTAATAAGCTTGATGACGGCTAATCCATCCAGGATTATCTCCGGTAGTCTCGACTTCTTCGATGATAAATGTATCGCAGTGGAGTCGATAAACGGGTGTTTCATAATAAACTCGCTCGTGTTGATATCCGATACTACCAATAATGTAGATATAATATTCGACTAATGTTGCCGTGTGAAAATCGGTAGGTGGAAAAATATCTTTGGGATAACCAAAAATCTTGAAGCTACCATTTTGCTGATAAACAATAACATCGTTATATATACAAAAATCTGGATCGTAGTAGTCTTCATGTTCGCCAGCGATCTTGACAATTCTACCATCTGGTAGCTCTGTGACTGTTTGCCCCATCCGTTTATTACACCAAACAGGTTGGCAATTTAATTTATCTAGATCGTCAAATTGAGGTAGATCGTCAAAAATTTGGCTGGCAGAGTAGGCATCACAGCCAGAAGAAACCATTGCGTTCCAAAAATCTACTTCCATAATTTCTGGATTGGTTTTACCAAATTGCCGATATCGCCCCGCCAAATATTGCTCTTGGGATAATTGAAGAAAATTTTCTTTCATGCTTTTCGATCGAAAGGCTAATCCATTTAATTTTGGGTTTAAGTAAGTTCTAATTAGTCGCGATTCGCATACTCAGATCGAGCCAGTGAGATCGCGTAATTGGCGCGCTAGTGGAGATATAATCAACGCCAGTTTCGGCAACTTGGCGAATGGTATTTAGCGTAATATTACCCGATGCTTCGATTTTAATCCGAGGATTAGCCGTTCTAATTATTGCCACGGCTTGACGCATTAAATCTGGATGCATATTATCGAGCATAATAATATCAGCCTGACACTCGATTGCCTCCTTAACTTGCGCTAGCGACTCAGTTTCGACTTCGATCGTCAGTGGATAAGGCATCTGTAATCGAATCCCCTCGATCGCGGCAGTAATTCCGCCTGCTGCTGCAATATGATTATCTTTAATCATCACGGCATCATCTAACCCGACGCGGTGATTGACACCACCACCAACAGTGGTTGCATATTTTTCGAGCAGGCGCAAACCAGGGGTAGTTTTGCGGGTATCGACTAATTGAGTGGGTAAATCTGCAATGCAATCTACATAGGTACGAGTCGCTGTAGCAATTCCACTGAGCCGCATTGCCAAATTTAAAGCCGTCCTTTCGCCCATTAATAAAGTAGCTAAATCGGCAGTAATTTCGGCGATCGTTTGTCCCGATCCACAGGTGGCTCCTTCGTCTGCAAAGGGCTGAAACTTAGCTTCAGGATTTAACAGCTCAAAAACTCTTTTGGCAATCGGTAATGCGGCGACTACCCCCGTTTCCTTGGCAATCCAGACTGCGGTTGCGACTCGATCGACATTCGGCAAGCCTTGGGTGCTGCGATCTCCTCTACCAATATCTTCTTGGAGCCATTGAATCAAGAGCGGATCGAGGACGATTCGAGGGGGTAAAGTTGGTTTCGACATGTATTTCGATTGGTAGTAAAATATCGATCGCCACCACACACTAACATAGGAGCAGATTTAAGTGCGCGATAATCAATGGAAAAAGTCTAGACAACCGATCTTGCTATTTCTCATTGCTAGCTTAACGATAATCTCATCCGCTTGTGCAAACTATCTTGGTGGCTTTGCTGACTCCAGCCAATTCAGTCAAGCTAAAAAAACACTAAAGTATAGTGATTTTATTCAACAAGTCGAACAGGGGAAAATAAAAAAAGTTGGATTGAGTACCGATCGCACTAAAATTCTGCTAAAAGATACGGACGGTGTAAAAGCAATTGTGAATATACCACCCAATTCAGAAGAATTAATCGATACTCTGACGAAAAAATCTGTGGAAATTTATGTTATTTCCAAATGAACATTTAGTAAATTCATGTCCACCACATCCAATTCTAAATTCAAACTGTAAACAGTTTTCTTACTTCAATCTGGAGATCTGGAAAGGCTAATGGTGAAATATTGCCAGTTGCTAATTTAGTTTCAGATCTGTAGGTATCGATCGCCCGATCGCGAAATACAATTAATTCGGGAGTTTGTAAGTTTACTACCCAATATTCCTCAATCCCAGTCTCAGCATACACCCGCTTTTTATCGTTGAGATCTTTTTTCAGCGTGGTGTTCGCATATTCAATCAGCCAGAAAATATCATCTGGATAGGGATGGTGTGCTAGATATTGACGACTGGGTGCCCGAACGATCGCAATATCTGGCTCTGGCTCGGAGTTATTTGGTAGTGTAACCGGATGACCTTCGCGAACTTTGGCTCGATTTGCTAGTAAGATGCTGAGATATTGAACTGACTCAGTACAATAGAATGCATGAGGTATTCCCTCTGGTGGCATATCTACAATGATTCCTTCTAATAGCTCTACCCGCTTGTCGTCCAGTATCCCTGTCTCAACTAATTGATGATATTCGGAGATCGTCCATTTGGCGGTAGTAAGTGTCATCGCTGATGTCCTCGAATTCTTCACTATTTTAGCAAGCAGGTGGTATGTATTGGTACTGTGGGAGATCGATCGAGTCTCAAACCATCGAGTTAGATATTAACGAACCGGGGCTATTATACGGCGCAACAGTTTTTACGACTTTAAGAACTGACGCTTTGACTGTTTACCATTTACATGGCGATCGACTGCGATCGAGTATCATCGATTTAGATTGGTGTCAGCCAGATTGGGAACGAGTTCGATCGGGTGTAGACTGCTTAACGCCACATTTCCCCGTATTGCGAATTACCATCTTTCCCGACGGACGAGAATTAATTACCGGGCGAGATTTGCCGCCTAATTTAGCGACTTGGCAACAGCAAGGGGTAACAGTAATCATCGCAGATCGAAAATTCACTCGATCGCTCCCCCAACACAAAACAGGTAATTATCTCGCTCCCTGGCTGGCTCTACAACAGGCGCGAAACAACAATATTCAAGAAGCAATCTTAACAAACGATCGCGGCGACTGGCTCGAAACCACTACAGGAAATCTTTGGGGTTATCGCGATGGCTGTTGGTATACACCACCTTTAAGTGCCGGAATTTTACCAGGAATCGCGCGATCTCAACTAATATTCGCACTCCAACAGCAACACCAAAAAGTTTTAGAAATCGACTGGAATCTGGAATGGGTCAAAGATTTAGATGCGATCGGCTATAGTAATTCTGTCATCCATTTTATTCCGATTCATACTGTCATTACTCCCGTGGGTACTCTAAGGTATCAGGCTCAACATCCAGCGATAGTGGAAGTTAGGCGTTTGTAGGGAGTATCGATCTAGGAGGATATCGACGTGTATGACAATCGACTGAGTAAGGCTATCCTCTCGATCGTTTTAGCAGGGGGTGTAATCATTTTCTTCGCAACCTCATCTTCTAAAAAGGCACCTCCAGACGAGCAAAAATCGCCACCCCTATCGGCGACTAATTCGGTAATCCACCCGATCTCGGTTGATGCTGCGCTCCATCCCTTGAGTAAACTAGATTGTAGAGCTAGACACGCGATGATGAAGTGGTTGAGAGCTAAAATTTATTCAAATCACCCTATCAATAAAATGAGAGAAAGGTTAACATAAGTTAATAGAAAGATAAAATACACTAAATTATCGATGGCGCGTAACTGGCGGAAACGACGGTTGAGCGATCTGTTAATATCGATCCCGTCAAGGGTTACCAGTCCCAGAATACTAATATAGGAGAACTTTAGAGTGAATAATAAGCGGTGGAGAAATGCCGGACTATACGTCTTACTGGCAGTTGTGGCGATCGCTCTGGCAACTACATTCTTAGAAAAGCCAGCCCCAGCCCAAAAAACCTTAAAATATAGCCAATTTATTCAAGAGGTAAAACAGGGCGAGATCGAGAATGTCGGTTTGAGTGCCGATCGTAGCCGTGCGTTAGTACAAGCCAAAGATGGCACCAAAGCACTGGTAAATTTACCTCCCAACGATAACCAACTCGTCAGCATTCTGACAGAGAACGTTAAAGGCAACATTTACGTTCTTCCTCAAAATGACGAGAGCGTCTGGTTCCGCGTCTTGAGCAGCTTATTCTTCCCAGTATTATTACTGGTTGGTTTATTCTTCTTGCTCCGTCGCGCTCAAAGTGGCCCCGGCAACCAAGCGATGAACTTTGGTAAATCTAAAGCTCGCGTCCAAATGGAACCCCAGACCCAAATTACATTTGGAGATGTCGCTGGTATCGACCAAGCGAAACTAGAACTCAATGAAGTTGTAGACTTTCTGAAAAATGCCGATCGCTTTACCGCGTTGGGTGCCAAAATTCCTAAAGGCGTGTTGCTCGTCGGCCCTCCTGGTACTGGTAAAACCCTCTTGGCTCGTGCGGTTGCAGGCGAAGCTGGCGTACCATTCTTTAGTATTTCTGGTTCGGAATTCGTCGAAATGTTCGTCGGTGTGGGTGCATCCCGCGTTCGCGATTTGTTCGAGCAAGCTAAAGCACAAGCTCCTTGTATCGTCTTTATCGATGAGATCGACGCAGTGGGTCGTCAACGGGGCGCAGGCCTAGGTGGCGGTAACGATGAGCGGGAACAGACCCTCAACCAATTACTGACCGAGATGGACGGATTTGAGGGCAATACGGGGATTATTATCATCGCCGCTACCAACCGTCCTGACGTACTCGATTCTGCACTATTACGCCCAGGTCGTTTCGATCGTCAAGTTGTTGTAGATCGCCCAGACTACGCTGGTCGTTTAGAAATCCTCAACGTTCACGCTCGTGGCAAAACCTTAGCCAAAGATGTCGATCTCGAACGCATCTCGCGTCGGACTCCCGGCTTTACAGGTGCGGATTTAGCCAACCTGTTAAACGAATCGGCAATTCTCGCCGCTCGTCGCAGCTTGACCGAAATCTCAATGGATGAAGTTAACGATGCGATCGATCGCGTATTAGCTGGCCCAGAGAAAAAAGACCGCGTGATGACCGAGAAGCGCAAAACACTCGTTGCTTATCACGAAGCTGGTCACGCTCTAGTAGGTGCATTAATGCCCGACTACGACCCCGTTCAAAAAATCAGCATTATTCCTCGCGGTCAAGCTGGCGGTCTGACTTGGTTTACACCTAGTGAAGATCGGATGGAGTCTGGTTTATATAGCCGCTCTTACCTCCAAAACCAAATGGCTGTCGCCCTCGGCGGTCGGATTGCTGAAGAAATTATCTTTGGTGAAGAAGAAGTTACTACTGGTGCCTCCAGTGACCTCCAACAAGTCGCCCGCGTCGCTCGTCAAATGGTGATGCGCTACGGGATGAGCGAAAAACTCGGCCCCGTCGCCCTCGGTCGTCAACAAGGCAACATGTTCCTCGGTCGCGATATCGCCTCCGAACGGGATTTCTCGGAAGAGACTGCGGCAATCATCGATGATGAAGTCAGCCAATTAGTAGCTGAAGCTTACCGTCGTGCTAAAGACGTATTAATCGGTAACAAGCACGTTTTAGACAAACTAGCCGTGATGTTGGTGGATAAAGAAACTGTCGATGCCGAAGAGCTTCAAGATTTACTTGCGACTAATGATGTCAAAATGGCTGCGATCGCGTAGTCTATCTAACAGTTAAAATTTAACAGGCCACACTAACCGATATAGGTTAGTGTGGCCTGTTTTTTTATAAGTTATGAGTTACCAATGGGCATAGTGAAAGATTCCTGTACGAGGCGTTAGAAAAGGAATGTAGAGGTAAGATTAAATATCAATAATTTTCTAAATCGCCATGCCAACTGAGCAACTGCCATTTATAACGATTAGCATAGTGGTAATTGCTTTTCTTTACTCGTCAGTGGGTCATGGAGGAGCATCGGGTTACATAGCAGTAATGTCGTTATTCGGAATTGCACCTACGCTGATAAAGCCAACGGCTCTCATTCTCAACATTTTTGTGGCGTGCATTGGTTCTTGGCAGTTTTGGAGAATGGGATTCTTGTCATGGAAACTATTTTTGTCACTGGCAGCTTTATCAATTCCAATGTCATTTTTGGGCGGCTATCTCAATCTGCCCACGCCAATCTTCAAAACTATTTTAGGGGTCACGCTACTTTTATCGGCTATCCGATTCTTGATTAAACCAACTGAAGATACTGTTTCAACCGAACCTATCTTGCCGATTACATTATTAGTAGGCGG